>CAZTWE010000010.1:0-47081 GCA_964617165.1 uncultured Ruminococcus sp. | reverse complement strand
TGACTATTACGGAGAAAATGCATTTGTCAAAATATACGAATTCCTCAAAAATACCAAAGAGGATGAAAAGGCACATTATGCCATGGTAGGTTACAAGATCAAGAATACCGTAACCGAAATGGGAACCGTTTCAAGAGGCGTTTGCGAGCTTGACGCTGATTCTATGCTCACAGGTATCACCGAGCGCACGAGTATAGGTATTGACGGTGAGGGGATATATTTCACCGAGGGCGGTGAACGCTGTGCGCTTGATCCCGAAACCATAGTATCGATGAATCTCTGGGGCTTCCCTAAGTCTTACATAGATGAGTGTAACAAAAGATTTTCCACGTTCCTTGAAAAAAATCTACCCGTTAATTCCGAAAAGTGCGAATACTATATGCCCTCCGTAATATCCGAGCTTCTTTCGGAGGACAAGATAGACGTCAAGGTTCTTGATAACACTGATAAATGGTACGGTGTTACGTACAAGGAAGATAAGCCTGCCGTAGTCGAAGCATTCCGCGCGCTTGTGGCAAACGGTATATATCCCGAGAATTTTTAAACGAAAGAGATATACTTATGAATTTTGAAGAATACTTAAAGAAAGCCGAAGCGGGAGATCTCGATGCAATGTACTACGTCGGCTCGTCATACTATGACGGAACGGTTCAGTGCGATCCTACGGAGTGTGGCATAAAAGCCGGATTTTGGCTTGGCAAGTGCGCTGAAAGGAATCACGTTATGGGGATGAGAAAATACGCAGAATGCATGATCTTTTCGGACAAATATCAGGAGGCGTATAACGTATATCTGCGTGCCGCGGAGCTTGGCGATGCGCAATCTGCGTATGAGGTTGCGGAATTTTACTGCGGAGAACATGAAATATTTGAAACGGTGGCGGATTCACTTCGCGATAAGGCTATAGAATTTTATAAAAAGGCTTACGTCGGCGGCTGCTACCATGCCGCAGGCAAAATAGTGAGACTCGGCGGTAAAGTTCCCGAGGTCGAGCAGAATATAGATCTCAGACTCAAGGATCTCGTGTACGATGCAGGGCTTGGACTTATGGAAGCGCAGTTTTCACTCGGTCATCTTTACATTCGTGACGACCTGAATTACAAGCAACCCGAAACCGGAGTCATGCTACTCAGGCTTGCCGCAGAGCAAAAGCACATGCCGGCTACCTATTTCATGGGATACGTGAACAGGATGGGAATAGGTACCAAAAAGAATCCCGAGGAGGCAAGGAGATGGTATAATCTCGTTGTAAAGGGAGGTCTTGTAGGAACCCCCGATTATACGTCCTTTGCACTGGATGAGCTTGATAAGCTCGGTTGATTTCAGAAAGGAATAAGCTATGGAAATTAAAAAAATTGCAACCGAGAACGCGCCCGCCGCTATAGGTCCGTATTCTCAGGCAACTCTTGTCGGAAATATGCTCTATACGTCAGGGCAAATACCGATAAATCCGGGTACGGGTGACGTTTTCGGTACTACCGTTTCCGAGCAGGCGGAGCAGGTAATGAGAAATCTTGCCGCAGTTCTTTCTGCTGCAGGAACAGGCTTTGAAAACGTTGTGAAAACAACCTGCTACCTTGCCGATATGGCGAGCTTTGCCGAATTCAACGCAGTTTACGCGAAATATTTTACCACAAATCCCGCAAGAAGCTGCGTTGCTGTAAAGACTCTTCCGAGAAACGTTCTCGTTGAGGTAGAGGTAATAGCGGTAGTCGAGGAAAAGAGACCGTATAAGCAATTAAAGGAGTGACTAAAATGATAATTTCAACGCAAACGGAAAAGCTCGCAAAGGAATACGGTCTTGAGGTGGCTGTAGAGATGCTTGCAGACGCAGGCTTTAACGGAATAGATATTTCGATGTTTGATATCTCCTCTCCGATATTTGGAGACGAATACCGCGAGTATGCGCAGAGACTTGTCGCTCTCGCTGAGAAAAAAGGCATCAGCTACGTTCAGGCGCACGCACCTTTCGGCGGTGGGTATGAGAGGTATTCTAATGTTCTTGTGCCGCTCTTGCCGAGAGCTATCGAATTTTGTTCGCTCGTAGGAATTCCGAATATAGTTATACATCCCCTGCAACCGGGAAGATATTACGGAAACGAGTCGGATATTTTTGACACTAACTTGGAGTTCTACCGAAATCTCGCACCCATAGCGAAAAGCTTCGGAGTTAAGATCGCCATTGAAAATATGTGGCAGCGCCATCCTGTAACAGGTCAGATAGTTGACGATACCTTGGCAGATCCCAATGAGCTTGCAAGGATGTACGATACGCTTGACGATCCCGAGACGTTTACCGTTTGCCTTGATATAGGTCACATAGCACTTTGCAGAAGAGAGCCTGAGGATGCTGTAAGAATTATCGGTGCTAAGCGTCTCGGCTGCTTGCATATCCATGACGTTGATTATCTTCTTGATCTTCACACGCTCCCCGGAGTCGCAAAGATCAATTGGATGAACGTTCTCACCGCACTTGCAGAGGTGGGCTACAGCGGAGCCTTCAACCTTGAAGCAGATAATTTCTACCGAGGATTTTTGCCTGAGCAGTATCCTATCGTAGCAAAATTTATGGCCGATATAAGCCGCACCTTTGCCGAGAAATTGGAAACGCTTTAAAATAAATAAGAGGCTGTCTCATTAAGAATTTATGAAAATCAGAGAAAAAATGAAGTAAAAAACATGCGGTTAGCAAATTCTTAATGAGGCAGACTCATGGGGCGTGCGGATTTAGAGCGAAAATAGAAAACAAAATTCGGGTAAAAACGGAGAAAATACGCTACTCTTAGCGGATTTTCAACCTTTATTTTCTGATCAGATATAAAAAAGCAGTGGCGAGGCGGAAATTTCTTTCTACCTCGCCAATTTTGCTTTCGATTACGCCTAAATGCGACAGCCCTTTCATTTATACGGCTCTCAGTCCTCCATCAGCTGACGAGCGCAGCTTGCGATCATCTCCGCTGTACCTTGAATACCGAGCGTTGAGGAATTTATGGCAATGTCGTAGTTATCGTACTTGCCCCATTTATTTCCGGTGTAGAAGTTATAATAAGAAGCTCTTCTCTTGTCCGTCTTGTTTATAACGTCCATTACCTGTGTGCTCTTGATCTCGGGGTGGCGCATCTGTACTCTTGCTTTCCTGTGTTCAAGGTCACCGTAGATGAATATTCTGAATACGTTTTCTTCCTCGCGCAGAACGTAGTCCGAGCATCTTCCGATTATAACACAGCTTCCGAGCTGAGCATAATTCTTGATAACCTCGGATTGAAGTATAAAGAGCTTATCGTTTATAGGCATCTTATATCCGAAATGCATGGACGTACCAACAACGTTAGAGCCTATAGCAAGGGTATAAAGCAGACTGTTTGCCGCAGATTCATCTGTTTTTTTGATAACCTCTTCATGGAGATTTCCTTTTGCAGCGGCATCAGTAATGAGCTGCTTGTCGAACAGCGGAATTCCGAGAATTTTCGCAACGGTTTCGCCGATCTCTCGTCCACCGCTACCGTATTGCCGCGCGATAGTGATAATTATTTTTTTAGCCATAGTGAAATCTCCTTTGCTCAAGTTATATATAAATATAGTAGCATAAAAAAATGAATTTGTAAATAGTTTGTTCGCAAAAAATGCATAAAATGTTGAATTTTAAAGATGTATGTGCTAAAATATTGTTGATATTTACTTGTGTTTTGGAGATCTTTATGTTGATAGACGTTGAATGGGCAAGAAAAAATTTGCCAAAAAGGCAGGATAATTCTAACAAAGGCAGCTTTGGCAAGCTGTTTGCGGTCATAGGCTCAGAGAGATATAGGGGAGCGGCAAGGCTCGCGCTTGAAGCGGCACTCAGAGGCGGTGCGGGATACGTTTATCTCGCTTGCTCCGAGGCACTTTGCAGGGAATTTTCCGCTACCTACCCCGAGGTGATTTATAAAAGCATAGGGTGTAAAGATGCTTTTAACGAACAGGCAATCGAAATGATATCGGCTGAGGAAAGCTGTGCTACAGCCACGCTTATCGGATGCGGTGTCGGAGTGAGCCTTGGCTTGTACGAGTTATGCAGAAAGCTTCTGTGCACGGTGGGGAGTACACTTGTTATAGATGCCGATGCGATAAATTCCATAGCTAAGTATTCACCCGACCCTATAGAGCTTCTGCAAAGCGCAAAGCGCAAGGTGATACTTACACCGCACCCACTGGAATTTTCGCGCATATCATCACTGCCTGTAACCGAGATAGAGGGGGGCGTGTATCTGTTGCAAGAGATTTTGCAAAGAAAACGGGCACAGTGCTCGTCCTGAAAGGGCACGGCACCGTTGTTACTGACGGTGAGTGCGTAAACATAAATACCACTGGTACGTCAGCCCTTGCAAAGGCGGGTAGCGGAGACACGCTTGTAGGTCTGCTTGCATCTCTTCTGGCAACTCATCTCGCAGATAGCGTAACGCTTGCATCCCTTGCAGTATTCATACACGGTATGGCAGGTGACAGACTTGCAAAGGAGTATTCCGAATACGGAGTTACTCCCTCCGATCTGCCGCGCGAAATGGCAAGAGTTATCGCACAACTTGAGAAAAACGACTGATAAGGAGCTGTCACATTTGGTAAGACCAAAAAAGTCTGAAAGTAAACAAAAAGTCTCAATTTACTAAAAATCATAAATGAGACAACAAAAGGTTGAAATTCTGCGGATTTCTTCATTTTAATGAACTTTTTTCTACCGCGGTTTTCGGGACTCACCGTACGTATGTACGCCCATCGGCCCGAAGAACCGCGCTTCTTCCTCAAATCTGCCTAGCCCCACGAATGGGCTGTCTCAATTTGCATTTGCGACAGCCCCATTATATTATCGTGCCAAAATAAGCCTGTATAAATATTCCGCAACGCTTTCTCGGTTAAGAGTCTCGTTCATATCGAGGTCATCATCAGCGAATACACCGATCTCAACCATTGCGCCTACGTGCCCTCTTGCCCATACGGGAACCGCTTCAATTCCGTCAATTTCCGAGAATACGGCACTTTCCGCTTTAACCTCAATGAGATTAGACATTATAATTGCCGCTTCGCATCGTGTTATCGGGTCGTTGGGTCTGAAATTCAGTGCCGTTCCGTCAAACGCACCGTTGATTATTCCGCACCTTGCCGCGGTAGCAACGTAGCTTACAAGAGATTTCGGTATCTCGTCGTTATCATCAAAATAACTTGCCGTAAGCGTACTGTCTGCGCGTATAGAGAGAGCTTTCATCGCCATAGCGACAAACTCCGCACGGGTAACACCTTCTTCGGGTAAAAAGTATATGTCGTCACCGACACGGCTTCCACTCATAATACCCATAGCACTCATGGAAACCGCAGCGTTATAGCTTTTGCTGTCGAGCATATCAATGAAAACAACGTCGCTCATTCTCTCGGTTATCTTTATAGAAACGGTTTCGGGAGAAGAGAAATTGCCGTACTCGTCGCGGATAACGAAAACAAAGCTGTCGTTTCCGTCAAATCCCGTACCGGGTGAATACTTGAATTCTCCGTTTGTATCCGTCATACTGAGAGTTCCGTACTTAGGATAAGAAACTATGATATACTCAATCGCATCGCCCTCAGGGTCGTTTCCTTTCAGATTTCCGTATACGGATATTCCGCTTTGCGTTGTTACGGACAGCGTTTGCTCCGTACCCGTGTCAATCTTCGGAGCATGATTTATCTTAGCGATAAATTTCATTTGACATTCTACCGTCTCCTCGGAGCCGGCATCGATCTTAAAGGTAAAGCTGCTTTCCGAGATGCTGCTGTCGGAGGGTATAAAGACAAGAGACGGTATACTGCGGCGTTTAATTACCTGTCCCTCGGTAACTCTTCTTCCGTTAAGCATCAGCGCACCCTCGGTCGAGGTGGGGAGCGTTACGATCGTGAGCTTGTCAAATCGTGTGACACCCAGAGTTGTCTTAAAATCAGTGTCTGAGAATACCATTTTTTGTCCGAGCAGTCCTGTTTTAATGAGCTTTACATCATCGGCAATGACCGCAGATGAGTTGCCGAGAAAAGCCGCATTTGCCGCAAATGCAAATCCTACGATGAGCATCGCGCACAAAGCTGTAAATGAGATGATCTTTTTCATTTTTTTGCCCTTTCTTCCATTCGTTTTATCTAGTTTTGACAAATTAAGGGCACGGTATACACGGTTTTTGCGGAAGATATTTAAGAAATTTGTCAAATAAACGCTAAAGGCATTGACAAACCTGTTATAAATACTGTATAATATACATTGCGAATTTTGTTCTGCGCGTGCGGGGGATTGCACGCTGAGGGGAGATGCTATGAACAAGTTAATGGGGAAAAAGGGGATAATAATACTGTGCGTATGTATTGCGGTATTGCTGGTCGCATCAGCTCTCCTTTTTATATTTCTCGCCCCCGACTCCTCCGAAAACGAACCCGAATTGACCGTCTATATGTGGAATGATTTTGAATATATCATTGGCAGTGACGGAAAAATACAGATAACGGATTACGTCGGAGATGCATCCGAGCTTAGTATTCCAAGCGTCATACAAGGTGTCAAGGTAACGTCTGTTGGTGACGAGGCGTTTGAACGCTCCGAAATAAGGTCGGTGATAATCGGGTCGTTCGTTGAGCGCATCGGCAGCTATGCCTTTGCGGCTTGCTCGGATCTTACCGAGATCATTCTCCCCGATACCTTAACCTTTGTCGGTGAGGGAGCCTTTGCGGATTGCTCGTCCTTAAAGGAGATAGAGCTGCCGGGTTCGCTTCGTGAGCTTTCTGCCTACGCTTTCTACGGTTGCGTGCGACTCACGGGTATAACTCTGCCTAAGTCGCTCATTTTGCTTGGTGACGGTGCGTTTGCACAGTGTTACACCCTGAGTGAGCTTTGCATCGAAAGCGATGCACTTGAAATAGGTTCCTCCGCATTTTACTACTGCGAGGCTCTTCGCGAGCTTTCGGATAACGGTGGAATTGTGTCTATCGGAAATTATGCATTCGGTGAGTGTACCAAGCTCACAAGCGTATCTCTCGGTAAAAATATCACTCATATCGGCAGCTATGCCTTTGACGGATGTGACAGCCTTATACAGATATCCGTTTCGGAAGAAAATTCTTCGGTAAAAAGCGTATCGGGCGTTTTGATAGATGCGGTATCGGGTGTCGCATTGAAAATGCCGCCAAAGTCAGAGATAGATACAGTCACGCTTCCCGAGTACGTAAAGAAAATCGACGGTCATGCGTTTATAAACTGTCAGTCTTTGAAAAGTATAATCCTACCGGATGGGGTGACCGAGATAGGCTCGTTTGCCTTCAACTACTGCACCTCGCTCCGAGAGGTGACACTGCCGTCAGGTGTGGCGAATATCGGTGCTATGGCATTCCATAATACGGAGTTTTTGAATTCAAAAACGGATGAGTTCGTCATTTTGGGTGACGGTGTGCTGGTAAAGTATAATCCCGTGAAGAGCTCTTCGGGAGATTTTGTTGCTACCGAGCACGTAAGTCTCATAGAGCGCGAGAGTAATATCGGCGGTGCGAGCGTTTCCGAAACGCTTTTGTCGGTAACTATTCCCGAAAATGTCAAGATCATTTCCTCGGCATTTTATCTTGTTTACGACGTAGCCGCTGTCACGGTGCCGGCCGGTGTTCATACCGTTGGCGACTATGCATTTTATCATTCGAGCGATATTGAGCAGGTCACTCTTTCAGAGGGGGTAACGCATCTCGGTGCTTATTCATTTGCCTCGCTACCGAGGCTTAAAACGGTTATGCTGCCGTCAACTCTGACCGATGTCGGAGAATATACCTTCGCAAGCTGCAATTCTCTTGAAAGCATAGTTATTCCGGGAAGCCTCGGCAGCATATCGGATTACATGTTTTCCGAGTGTACAAAGCTTTCCGACGTTACGATATCGCGAGGAGTTGAAAACATCGGAAAATACGCATTTCTCCTTACCTCTTCGCTGAACTCCGTCAATATTCCCGATACGGTTTTGTCGATAGGAGATAATGCCTTTACCAAATCCGCCCTTACCGCTTTCGTTTTTCCCGACAGTGTTAAGGAAGTGGGAAAATACGTTCTTTCAGAAAATCTTTCGCTGAAGTCTGTTGCACTGGGTAACGGAATGAGCAAGGTGCCTGTCGGTTTATGCCTCGGCTGTAAGGCTCTTGAGAGCATCAGCGTGCCCGATGGGTATGATGAGGTGTCCTACGATGCATTCGGTGATTGCGCGGCGCTTGCTGAGCTTAGCCTGCCCGATAGCGTGAAAACTATAGGAGCATCAAGCTTCTATTATTGCACAGAGCTGAAAAAGCTCACCGCAAAGGGCGTAGCTTTTGTCGATGAGTCTGCATTTCAGGGTTGCTCAAAGCTTTCCGAGTTTAACTCGGGCTCGCAGCTGACGAACGTAGCAGACAGTGCGTTTCGCGATTGTGAGCTGCTTGCAGCTATAGATTTGTCCCGTGTATCAAGGCTCGGTGAGTACAGCTTTTACGGTTGCGCCACGCTTGTACAGCTCGATCTCGGTTCCCTTGAATATTACGTTCCAAAAAATGCATTTTCACTTTGTGTCAGTCTTGAGAGAATATCTCTTTCAAGTACCGTCAAGCGCATAGGTGACGGGGCTTTCCACAGCTCTCCGATAACCTCGCTTGTGCTGCCCTCGGGGCTTACCGAAATCGGTATATCCGCTTTTGCCAACTGTACCTTGCTTGAAGAGGTCGATTTTGGAAATTCTCTCATCAGCATAGGGAATACAGCCTTTTACGGCTGCGAGCAGCTGCGAGCCGCCGTGCTTCCCGAAACCCTTGTGACAATAGGGCAAAATACGTTTGAATACTGTGTCAGCATGGAAACTCTCACCATGGGCAACAGCGTAGAGGAGATAGGTGCTTATGCATTCAGATATTGCTATGCGCTGCGTAAAGTGGAGCTTTCGAGCAGTTTGACGGTTGTGCCGGTAGGTGCGTTTGCTTCCTGCAACGGAATGACGCGCGTTGATATTCCAAGCAGTGTTATCGCTATCGGAAGCGAAGCGTTTTCGGGATGCGTAAAGCTTGTTGTCGTGTCGATCTGCAGCTCAACCTCAAGTATTGGAGAAAATGCCTTCTACAATTGCAAAGCATTGCAGCGTATAGAATATCACGGTGATGCGGAGGATTTCAATTACGTCGCGATACTTGCCGGGAACGATGCGTTTGTTTCTGCCGATCTGGAGGTGCAAGATGATTAAAGTGTCCATTGCAGGTCTTAACGTCGGTATTGATAACCGATTTGACTTTATAGAAAAGATGACTGCCGATTACGTGTCGGATAAAGGCCCTCTTGACTTTTCGGTTTCGGTAACGCCCGAGCAGCTCTCAGAGGAAGCCGAAATGTCGGAGCGTGAGTATTCCGATGGATATCTTGAAAGCGTAGCCGTATACAGAAGCATTGCGGAGCGCTTGCCGGATTTTGGCGGTGCGGTATTTCACGGTGCCGTCATAGCGAATGAGGGGAAAGCCTATGCCGTAACGGCAAGAAGCGGTGTAGGGAAGACCACGCACCTGTCGCTCTGGCTTCGGGCATTCGGTGATAAGGTTCATATCCTTAACGGTGATAAGCCTATTATACGTGATATTGACGGTACGGTATATGCTGCGGGAACGCCGTGGCGCGGTAAAGAGAATTTCGGAGTAAACGAAATGCTTCCGCTCGCAGGCATCGCGTTTCTTGAAAGGGCTGAGAGCAACAGTGCACAAAAAATATCACCTACCGATGCACTGATACCCTTTATATCGCAGATATACATACCCAAAGGTCCGAGGTGCGCGGCTCTTGCGCTCTCGCTTGCAAACAAAGTTATCTCTAGTGTGCCTCTTTTCAGTTTCAAAGTCAATATGGATATTGAAGCGGCACACATAGCATATAAAGCCTTTATCAAAGGCGGAGTTTAACAGCAGAGAAAGAAAGGAAACTAAAAATGGAAAACCAAAAGGCAGAAAAAGAAATAACCTTGGGGTATCTTTTCGAGGTTTTGAAGAAAAGTGCTGTGATCATGATCATAGCGGCTGTTGTATGCGGGGCAATAGCGGCGGCTTATACCACTTTTATACAGAAGCCGACCTACAAATGCACAGCTACTTTTTGGGTAAATAATACCTCTTCAAACTATGACTATACCTCACAGGCGCAGACAGCGGCGGCTATTTCGCTCGCTTCAAGCTGTGTCGAGCTTGCGGATAAGGATATGCCCGTCCGAGAGGCCGTTACGACCTATAAACTTACGGAAAAGCTCAATTTTGACAATGATAACGACTGTGTAAAGGCTGTTCGCAACATGATCAGCGCGTACAAGGCTGATGAAAATTCGGTTGTATTTTACATCACCGTTTCGAGCTATTCACGCGAGGCAAGCTTTGCTGCAATGAATGCACTGCAACAGGTAATGCCTGGAACTCTTGAGCGTCTTTGCGGCTTGAAGGAGAACGAGACTAAGGCTCCCATGATAACCGTCATCGGACCTGTAAACACCGTGGATGACGTTGTAGAGGTAAAATCCTCGCCCATAAAAATGGGCTTGGTAGGTGCCGTGGCTGCAGCTGTTGTTGTTTATATAGTTTTCTTCATTATCGCTATTTTCGATAAATCTATCAACAGCGAGGCGAGCATAAAAGAAAATTTTGAGTATCCGGTGCTCGGTAACATTCCCAATTGGGCAACCGATGAGGATGAACAGAGACAGAAGAGCTTTAAATTAAGCAAGCGATCACCGGAAATACCACTGAGAAATTATCATGATAAGCTTCTCAACAAAAGCTCTCCGTTCTTCCTTACAGAGGCATTTAATACTTTGCGTACAAACGTTGTTTTTGCAGTTGCGGGTGCGCAAAATCCCGTGCTTGCCGTAACGAGTGACGTTGCGGGAGCAGGCAAAACCATAATTTCGGTAAATCTCGCAATATCTCTTGCAAACCTCGGCAAAAAGATTCTCTTTGTTGAGTGCGATATGAGATGCCCTGCGCTATCGAAGATCTTCTCAAAGAAAGTGGATTCGGGACTTTCCGAGCTGCTTGCCGGAATGGCTGAAAACACTGCGGACGTAGTTGAAAAGATAGGTTATGAAAATCTTGACGTGATCTTTGCGGGAAAGATTCCCCCCAATCCCTCCGAACTTCTTTCGGGATATAAAATGGCGGAATTCATTGCAGAGTGGCAGTCGGAATACGACTATATTATTCTTGACACTCCCCCTATCGGTGAGGTCTTTGATGCAGGGGTGCTTTCTACTCTTGTCAACGGATATATAGTAGCCGCAAGATGCAATTATTCAAACATAAACGGAATTAAGCTTGTATCTGAGCGTATAGATGCTGTTGACGGCAATCTTATAGGTATTATCCTTAACGACAGCGATCCCAAGAACGAAAAGAAAACAAAATACTACTCTCATTACGGCAAGAGCAGCACCGCAAAAGCTTAATGACCGAAAGAGAGCGTTTTGACAATGCAAGGCTCATGGTGCTTGGTGAGACCTACGGCAGCAGCGGAATAGGCACACTCGGTGAGCGAGCCCTGCACAGAATTCTGAAGCTGTATTTTGAGCCGCACGAAAGCTTTCATGAGATCAAATTTCTCGGCAGCGTTGCCGATATAAAGAATTCCGAGGGAATAACCGAAATTCAGACAAGGCAGCTCTCAAAGCTTGTTCCTAAGCTTGAAAAATTCCTTCCTGAATGTCACGTAACCGTGGTCTATCCTCTTGATTTTACAAAATTTATAAGAACTATAGATAAAAAGAGCGGAGAAATATCCGAGCGCAGGCGTAGCCCAAAGCGCTCGGATGTATTCGACAGCTTCTATGAACTTTATAATATAAGGAGCTTTCTTTCTCATCCCAATTTGTCGGTCAAGCTTGTTTTTATTAACGTAGACGAATTTCGATTTGACTCGGAGCGTGTCAGAGGAAGAATGCAGCATGCGGTGAGGGCAGAGCGGATACCGTTCTCCGTTGAGAGGATAGTTGAGCTTAACACACGGGATGACTACAGGGTATTTATTCCCGACGGCTTACCTGAGGAATTTTGTGCTGCGGATTTTAACCGCCTTGTCGGAAAAAGGTTTAAGTACGGCTACAGCGGTATTCAGATACTCCTGTCGCTTGGGCTTGCCGTGCCGTGCGGCAAGGTCGGAAGAAAAATACTTTATAAATTAGTAGAATAAAGGTCTGCTGACGTCCTGCTTGAGTGCGGGTACGAGTGCAGACCTTTATTTTACGTTCCGATAAGTGCTACGATTATGAGTACGATGAAAGCAAGCGAAAGCACGGAAACTATGATATCGGCAGCCTTTTTTGAAACGTTTATTCCGTCGTAAATATTTTTTCTTTTCTTGTCCACAGCTTATTTCCTCGCAAGATATTTTCTCATATCTATGGCGCACGCCAGAAGAATTATCAAGCCCTTGATTATATACAAAAGATTCTGGTCTACCGAGAGGAAATTAAGCCCTACGAAGATTATCTGTAAAAGCAGAACTCCGATAACTATTCCGCCGATCTTACCCGTACCGCCGACAAAGGAAACTCCACCGATAACGCACGCCGCTATCGCATCACTCTCATAGTTAAGTCCCGTGTAGGATGCGCACGACCCGATTCTCGCACCTTCGATAAATCCGGTGATGCCGTAGAGCACGCCCGCCAGGATAAATACACCGACGACAGTCGAAAAAACGTTTACTCCAGAAACGTTTGCCGCCTCTTCATTCGAGCCAACCGCAAACATGTTCTTTCCAAAGGTGGTTTTATTCCATACTATCCACATTATAACGGTGATTATTATAGAATAAAGCACGTATTTCGGCACGGCAATTCCGCTTATTCTGAACATAGGTCCGGCAATAAAATCAAGGTATGAGGAATCAAGTCCCGACAGAGTCTGTCCACCGTTCGTTCCTATCTGTAAATACATCAGGATCAAGCCGTAAATTATGAGCTGTGTCGAAAGAGTTACTATAAACGGATGCAGCTTGAACTTTGCAACAAAAAATCCGTTGACAAGACCTATAGCCGCACCAACAGCCATTACCGCAATTATAACGACAGGAATAGGCAGAGGATCGATACCGGGGAATATTTTTGATGCGTAGGTTGCGCTTTGCAAAAGAGAAGCGGCAATGCAGGCGGTAAGTCCAACACTTCGCCCGGCAGAAATATCCGTTCCCGTAAGAACGATAGCACCGCCGATGCCGAGTGCTATCGGCAGCTTTGCCGCGGTCAGCGAAATTATATTTATTACAGATGCGGTTGACAGAAATCTCGGCTTCATTATCGCTATAATGATAACCGCGAGAGTTATCATTATAAACATGGCATTGTTAAGTAGCGTATCACTGATAAGCTTTCGCTTATCGTTTCTGTCCAGTGCCTTGAATTCTGATATTTTTCCGCGTATCTGATTTCCCATACCGTGAAAAGCACCCGCAATTCTTCCGCGGCTGTTATTATTTTCTTCCATATAAACCTACCTTTACAAAAACCTTGTAGCAAGTGTCATTATCTCTTCTTCACCGGCACCCTTTGAAACGATACCCGAAAGCTTTCCGTCACACATAACAAGTATTCTGTCACATATACCGAGCAGTTCAGGCATCTCGGAGGACACCATAATAACGCCCTTTCCGGCTGCGGCAAGCTCAAGTATCAGCTGATATATCTCATATTTTGCTCCGACATCGATACCGCGTGTCGGCTCGTCAAGCAAGAGCACCGTCGGGTCGGTCAGCATCCAGCGCGAGAATATGACCTTTTGTTGATTTCCGCCTGAAAGCGTGCGTATTTTGGTGTTTTCACTCGGAGTCTTTATACCCAGCTTTTTGATATATTCAAGCGTTGCCGCACTCATTTTCTTTGTGGAGAGCAGTGGGCCTGTCCTGAATTTTTTCAGTGCACCGATAACGGTATTTTCACGTATACCGAGAATGCCGAAAATTCCGCTTGCACGCCTCTCCTCGGTAACAAAAGCAAAGCCGTTTTTTATAGCTTCTTCGGGATCGGTGTTGTATATCTCTTTCCCCGATAAAAACATTTTACCTCCGTGCCGTGTAGCGGTGCCGAATATGTTTTCAAGCAGTTCTGTTCTGCCGGAGCCGTCAAGCCCGGCAACACCGAGTATCTCACCGCGGTGCAAGGTGAAAGATACGTCTTTTAGCAGAGAATATTCTGCGGAAAGTTGGGATACCTCAAAAAGCGGCTCTCCTATCTCATGCATTCGCTCGGGATACCTTTGCGAAAGATCTCTGCCGACCATGAGGCTGATGATCTTGTCGGTCGTGAGGCTTGCTGCATCGTTTGTCGCAATGTGGCGTCCGTCTCGCATAACGGTGACCTCGTCCGATATCCTCAGTATCTCTTCCATTTTGTGTGAGATATAAATTATGGCGCAGCCGTCCTTTTTCAGCTTTTCGATTATTTTGAAAAGTCTTTCAGCTTCATCGCTGTTCAACGATGACGTCGGCTCGTCGAAAACGATGACCCGTGCACCGTAAGAAACAGCCTTTGCTATATCAACCATCTGCCTTTGCGATACAGACATGTTTTCCATTACCGTAAGTGGGTCTATATCTATTGATAAGGTGCGGAAAACCTCTTTTGTATCGCGTATCATTTTTCCTTTATCTATAAAGGGTAGCTGTTTTACGTATTTTGGAAATCTTCCGAGCCACATATTATCCGCAACAGTGAGCTTCAGTGCCTGATTAAGCTCCTGATGCACCATTGCAACGCCTGCCGTCAAGGCCTCCTTGGAGTTTTTGAAGCTTACCTCTGTGCCGTCAAGATAAATCTGCCCCGAGTCCTTTTGATAAACTCCGAAAAGGCACTTCATGAGTGTTGATTTTCCGGCTCCGTTTTCTCCCATCAGCGCATGTGTGGTTCCTGCTTTTACCTCAAGGGATACGTTATCAAGGGCCTTTACGCCCGGGAAGCTTTTAGATACGTTTTTTATTACAAGAAGAGACTGCATTACCATGCCTTTTCCTTAAAATTTATTTTTTACCGTCCTCTGCCGTGTAAGCGGAGTAGGGGATATTAACGCGCCACGTTCCGACAACGTTATCCTTGTCTATACCGCTGAGTGCATCTGTACCGCCAAGCATATTTTCTGCAATTTTCTCTATTGCCTCCGCCATTCCTGCGGCATCCTGCTTGATAGTTCCGCTCATTGCGCCCTCGCCTATTTTGGAGATTGCCGCATCTGTTGCATCAACTCCGAAAACGGGTATCATCTTGCCACCCGCCTTATTGTAGCCCAATTCCTGCAATGCTGCAATTGCTCCGAGAGCCATCTCGTCATTGTTTGCGATAACAAGCTCTACCATGTTGCCGCCCGCTTCGCTGTAAGCGGAGAGTATCGTTTTCATATAGTCGTTCGCCGCCTGAGCCGACCAGTTACCCCCCTGGTCTACAAGATATCCGCCGCTGTTTGCCTTGTCGTAGAATACAAGAGAGGGCTTACCGTTTTCCGAGAGGATCTTGTTTGCATTTTCAACTCCGTATCTTGTTCTTGCCTCGGCTTCTGCATTTCCTTGCTGTCCCTTAAACATTACGTAGGAGATTTTTCCGTCTCCGTTAATATCGACCTTGGAATAATTGTCTACAAGGTAGTTTCCGACAAGATCTCCCTGCATTCGTCCTGCCATTTCATAATCCGTGCCTACAAACACGCACTTTTCATAGCTTGAAATAACGCTTTCGCTAACCGAGCGGTTAAAGAATATTACGGGAATATCAGCGGACTTTGCTTTTGCTATAATGTTTTTCGCCGCATCGTCCGAGCCAGTATCAACAATGTTGACTACAAGCAGGCGCGAGCCCTTTGCTATTGCCGTATCGATCTGCTCTGTTTGTGTTGTCTGATTGTTATTGGCATCGTAATTGTTGAAGCTGATGCCCGCTTCTCTGAGGCGTGAATCCATAGCAAGGCGTACCGCTGAAATATAGGTGTCGCTGTAGGTGTAATAAAATACCGAAACCTCGCCGTCCGATCCGCCTCTGCAAGAAGCAAGGCAGGGAAGAATAAGCGTAAATATCAAAAGCAGAATAAGTGTCTTTTTCATAAAACCTCCGTTTGCAGCTGATTTGCCGCAGCTTGTTTATGCTACTATAGTGTGCATAAATTTCTCTTTTTATTCATTCAAGGTTGCAAAACAAAAGATTTCGTGATAGAATAAGAATAGTAAATAATCGGAGCGAAAAATGATACAAACAGATATATTTGTAGGCATAAATTATACAAAAGAGGATATATTGGATGCCCTGTGCCGATCTTTGCCGGTTGAGCGTTGCGAGATCGGTGAAATAAGAATTCTGAAAAAAACTCTTAAACCGGAAAGCAATATCGGCTATGCGCTGTCAGTCGGTGCGCAATTTTCAGCCGAGCGCGAAGCAGGGCTTCTTAAAATGCGAAAAAAGGTAAGGGAATGTCCGTCGTACAGCCTTGATGTAAAACGGGTGAGTGCCTCTCATCCTGTGGTTGTCGGCGCAGGTCCTGCAGGATTGTTCGCTGCGCTTTTGCTTGCCGAGGCAGGAGCATGCCCCATAGTTATCGAAAGGGGCGAGGACGTACGAACGCGCGAGCGCACGACTCATCGCTTTTTTACCGAGCGCAGCCTTGACACGAACTCTAACGTTCAGTTCGGAGAGGGAGGCGCAGGTGCTTTTTCCGATGGAAAGCTGAAGGTCGGAGGGATGGATAAGTACAAGCATCGCGTGCTGGCGGAGTTCGTTGAAGCCGGAGCACCGGAGGATATTATGTATACCGTAGGTGCACATCTCGGAACCGATAAGCTGCCGTCACTTGTCGAAAAAATAAGAGAGAAAGCGATATCGCTGGGCGCGAGTTTTATTTACTGTGCCCGTCTTTGCGATCTTGTTATAAAAAACGGAAGGATAGTCGGTGCGGTGTACGAAAAGAGCGGTGCGCGTGAGACTATAGAAACCGAAAGGGTAATTCTTGCAACGGGTCACAGTGCCAAGGATACCTTTGAGATGCTTCTCGAGCACGGTGTTCCCATGGAGGCAAAGGGCTTTGGCATAGGTGTCAGAATAGAGCATCCGAGGGAGTATATAGATCGCTTGGTGTACGGAAAGAGTGAATTGGCGGCTTCAATAGGTACTGCTTCTTATCACCTTGTTACGCATCTGCCATCGGGCAGAAGCGTTTACAGCTTCTGTATGTGTCCCGGCGGCACCGTTGTTGCAGCGGCAAGCGAGAGCGGCGGAGTTGTTACAAACGGTATGAGTGAATACATGCGCGATGCGGAAAATTCGAACGCAGCATATCTTGTAAGCGTTACTCCGCGTGACTTCGGAAGCTCATCTGTGCTGGCGGGAATTGACTTTCAAAGAAGCATAGAGCGCAGCGCGTTCATATCAGGCGGAGGTGATTTTTCCGCTCCCGCAATAAGAATGGAGGATTTTGTTCTTGATAACAAGCCCAACGTAGAGGGCTCCGTCCACCCAAGCTACCCATTAGGTGTAAAGCCTGCATCCCCTGTCGAGTATCTGCCTGGCTTTATATGCGACTCGCTGCGCCTTGGAATTCGCGATTTTGATAAATGGATGAGCGGATTTTACTATCCGGATGCCGTTATAACCGGAGCTGAAACACGTTCGACCTCTCCCGTTCGTATTCTGAGAGATGAAAAATATATGTCTCACTCGGTATCGGGTCTTTACCCCATAGGAGAGGGCGCGGGATACGCAGGCGGTATCGTCTCCTCTGCGGTGGACGGGCTGCGCGCTGCGGAAAGTATAATTTTCAATATGGAATAAAAATAAGACTGCCGAGCAGGGGGAATGATCCTGGCAAACTTAAATGAAGTGCAAGCATCGCATTTGACAGGACGAATGCAAACAGGCGAACCCCAAATCCATATAACGACAGAAAGAGCAAACGCGCATAATCTTGTGTGTTTGCTCTTTCTGTTCGGTGATATGTTTGCAAGCAAACGCAATATACTCGCTTTGCTTGTGCGATATATTGTCGATCCTCGCCAATGCGATTGATATAAATCTCCGCGCCCTAGAGGGCATATCGCAAGGCGTAGCCTTATATCGCTCCTGAAAGGAATATCGCAAATCCCCGTGGGATTTATATCGCAACGTGATGCCCTTAAAGAACATCACGCTGTTTTATCAGAACGCCCATTCTCCGTTCTTGAAGATTTGCACTTCATTTCCGTCCTTGTCGATACCGACAATGGAAAGATCTGCAGTACCTATCATGAAATCAACGTGAGTGACCGAATCGTTTATGCCCATTTCATGAGCTTCGTCATCAGTGTATTTTTCAAAGTCGCGAAGAACGTTGGTGAAGCCCATACCTATCGCAAGGTGGCAGGCGGCATTTTCATCGTAAAGAGTATTGTAGAAGAGCACGCCCGTTTTGTTGATAGGAGAGGAGAAGGGAACAAGCGCACATTCTCCGAGATATGAAGCTCCCTCATCGTATGAGAGCATTTCGCGCAGCAGATCCTCATTCTTTTCAGCTCCGCATTCAACAACTCGCCCGCCCTCGAATTTCATCCAGAAGTTCTCAATGAGCTCGCCGCCGTAGGAGAGGGGCAGTGATGAGTAAACGATACCATCCGCATCACCCTTCATAGGAGAAGTAAAGACCTCTTCCGTAGGAATGTTCGGATTGAAATAAACACCGCTCATGGTATTTTCACCACCGCCGCAGAAGAGAGCCTCGGGGATAAGCCCTACCGTAAGATCGGTTCCGTTTGATGCCTTGTAGATCAGCTTCTTCAAGCCGAGAGAGTTGAGGTAGTTGCAGTGTCCGAGCAGGTCCTCATTATGCTTATTCCACTCGGCTGTAGGTTCATCGTAAACTCTTGCAGTATCAAGAATAGCTTCCCAAAGCTTTTCGATAGCTACCGAGGTGCGTACACCCGGGAATACCTTTTTAGCCCAACCCGCACCGGGAACTCCCGCAATGCACCATTGATAGCGGTTTTCCATGCTGCGTCTTATGGGTTTGATTTTAAGAGATTTTTCAGCCTTTGCGCGATTTGCCTTTTTCTGATTTATGCCGCGAAGTCCGTCGGGGTCCTCCGAGGTAAGATATATCTTAGCGGGGAGAACAGCAGCCTGGTGCTTCCATTTTTCTATCTGCCAATCGTCAAAGGAGCCGAGAACCTTTGAGGACTGATATTTTATCGCAAGCTTTTCAAGCGGCTGATATGACCAATCAACGGAAACCTTTTTTGCTCCAAGCTTATAGCATTCCTCGGCAAGCATCTTTACAAATTCGGGTTGATCAAGCTCTGCTACGATCATGACCTCCTGGCCGCGCTGTACGTTTGCGCCGACCTCCGCTATCAGTCGGGCGTATTTTTTTAATCTTGTCTTATTCATTTTTCATTTCCTCTTTATATTTCTTTTAATACGTTAAGTAAGAATTCCCATACTCTTACGGTTGAAGATATAGATAAGTGTTCCTCGGTCGTATGAATAGAGTAGTTGTCGGGGCCGATTGATATGCAGTCAAGCTCGGGCATTTTGTCCGAGAAAATACCGCATTCAAGTCCTGCGTGTATCGCGATGACCTCGGCATCCTTGCCGTACATATCGCGGTATACCTTGCACGCTACGTCACGCAGGTGCGAGACCTTTTTGTATTCCCAAGCAGGATATTCACCTCGGGTCGAGAAGTTTGCCGAATGTTTTTTCGCGGCATAGGCAAGAGCCGCTATAAGCTCTCTCTTTGAATTTGCCTTTGAGGATCTGACGGAAACCGTAAGTGCCATCTTACCTTCACCGAGCCGTACGATACCTATGTTCTGAGAGCTTTCAACAAGTCCCTCAATGTCAGCACTCATAGCAATAACACCGGAGCTAATCGAATTTATAAGAGAGAGAACGCGCTCGGTCGAAGCTTTGTCGAGCATCGCTTCAGCACAGTCTGCGGTAGTACATTCTATTTTAATGCTCGGCTCATAGTCTGCTATACCGGAAATTATTTCCGAGCGTATCTCATCAAGCTTGTCTCTGATATCCGAATTGCATGCAAAATATGCAGTGCATTCTCTCGGAATTGCATTGTCCATGTTTCCACCGAAAAGAGCAGCAAGTCTTACGTCTGTGAGCCGTGAGAGTACCTGTGCGCACAGCTTTATGGCGTTAGATCTGTTTTTTCCTATCTCAACACCGCTGTGACCGCCGATAAGCCCCGATACGGAAAGCTTATACGTCTTAGCAGAGCACGGAGCCACGTCAACGCTTAACGAAATGTCAGCTCTGGCACCGCCGGCACAGCCTACGGTAAAGATACCCTCTTCATCCGAATCTATATTAATCATTATCTTTCCGTCAAGCACCGAGGTATCGAGAGCCGCAGCACCGAGCAGTCCAACCTCCTCGTCGGAGGTAAAAACAGCCTCTATTGCAGGGTGAGGGATATCCGTGGCATCGAGCAGAGCCAGTGCATAGGCAACGGCAACACCGTCATCACCGCCGAGTGTAGTACCCTCAGCGCGCAGGAAATCTCCATCACGGTAAAGCTTGAGTCCGCACACCGTCATATCAATATCAAGTGTAGGAATTTTTTCGGCAACCATGTCCGTATGTCCCTGTATTATAACGGTGGGGCGTGTTTCGCAGCCTTTTGTTGCGGGCTTTTTTATAACTACGTTATTGTGGGTGTCCTTGACGTACCAAAGACCTCTCTTTTTTGCAAAATCGCAAAGATAGTCTGCGATAGCGGACGTGTTGTGTGAGCCATGGGGAATAGCTGATATTTGCTCAAAAAAGGCAAATACACTTTCGCATCCGTGGCAGTCTGAAAAGTTAAGCATAATATCTCCGTTCTACGTGCGGCAAAAGCCGTTTTTATTTCACCGCTATATATTTTACCTCAAAAGCCCGACTTTTTCAACAGGTAAGTTGACATTTTATAAAAAAAGTTGTAAAATATATCTATAATGCATGTAAAAGTTAAATATGAAAGGAAATCATATATCCATGGAAAATATAAAGGACGGACTTTTTGAATTTCTTGAGGGCTCAAAAACAGCCTACCACGCTGTTGAAAATATATCCGATGCCCTTGATGCGGCAGGCTATACCGAGCTCTCTGAGACCGAAGCTTGGAGTCTTACGAAGGGCGGCAAATATTACGTCGTGCGTGACGGGTCCTCAATCATAGCCTTTCGCAATATGGGCGGTGCTTTTATGATAAGTGCTTCTCACAGCGATTCGCCTGCTTTCCGCGTAAAGAATATTGCCGAAAGCGCTCCGTATATTAAGCTTGACGTTGAAAAATACGGTGGACTTATAAATTATACGTGGCTTGACAGACCCCTTACGGTTGCCGGCAGAGTTGCCGTGAGATCGGAGAGTGGCATAGAAATCAAGCTTGCCGATATAGGTGATAAGCGCGTAGTCATCCCAAGCCTTGCAATACATCTTAACCGTACGGTGAACGATAGCTGTAAGCTAAGCCCAACGTCCGATCTTATTCCTCTTGCATCTATCAAAGGGGGCGCTGACGTAATTTGCGCAGTGGCTGAAAGCATTGATAAGGCACCGGGGGATATCGTTTCATACGAGCTTATCCTTACGTCAGCGGATAAGCCTGTGTCGGTAGGTCTTTGCGATGAGCTGGTGTTATCTCCGAGAATAGACGATCTCGGAGCTGTGTATGCTTCGCTTTGCGGCTTCCTCTCCTCCTCCGATACGATAGGTGTAACGCCCGTTCTCGCCGTATTCGATAACGAGGAGGTCGGCTCTGAAACAAAGCAGGGAGCAGCCTCTACTTTCCTATATGATACTCTTATGCGGATATGCGGCAATGAGTGCGATTATTTAACACGTGTTGCGGCATCGTTTATGCTTAGTGCCGATAATGCTCATGCAAAGCATCCAAGTCACCCTGAGCTTTCCGACCCGAGGAACGCACCCGTGCTCGGTGCAGGCGTTGTCGTAAAGCATAATGCAAATCAAAGATATACCACCGATGCCGTTTCGGAGGCTGTTTTCCTCAGCATTGCAAAGGCGGCTGGCGTCGGAGTCCAGCACTATTATAACAGAGCGGATTTGCCGGGAGGCTCAACTCTCGGTTCAATTGCCAATACCAAGGTGCCCGTTTCAACCGTTGATATAGGTGTTCCTCAGCTTGCAATGCATTCGGCAAATGAAACCTGTGCGCTTTGTGACGTTGAGGATATGGCAAAAATAATGGAAGTATTCTACAATACGGTTATATCAAAAGGCAAAGACGAAATAAAGATAATAACAAAATAAAATGAAAATTATAGCAAGAATACGTAACGATTTCAAGGAAAAATTCGGAATACCGAGGCAAAGCGGTATTCTTGACGAGCTTGTTTCATACGTAGTATTCGAGCCTGAATACAGAGTAAAAGAAGCATTCCGTGGGCTTGACGGGTATTCGCATTTGTGGCTTATCTGGGAATTTTCCGAGTCGAAAAGGGAGGATTGGTCACCGACTGTGAGACCTCCGCGACTGGGCGGCAATAAACGCATGGGCGTTTTCGCAACGCGCTCGCCCTTTCGCCCAAACCCCATAGGGCTCTCGTCGGTCAGGCTGATCGAGATAAAGGATGACCCACACGTCGGTACTGTGCTTGCCGTTACGGGAGCCGACCTGCTTGACGGAACACCGATATACGATATAAAGCCTTATCTTCCGTATACGGACAGTCATCCAGATGCCAAGGGCGGCTTTGCAGACGGTGTGCTCGGATATTCACTTAAAGTGGATTTCCCGTTTGAGCTTTTGTCGCTCGTTCCCGAGGATAAGCGCTCCTCGCTTGTAACTATTCTTGAAAACGATCCGAGACCGTCCTATAAGCCCGATGGAGAGCATATATATACCTTTGCCTTTGCCGAGCTTGAGCTGTCCTTCAAGGTCGAGGGCGGAATTCTTACGGTTACTGAAATAACGCAAAAAAGAGGTTAGTGCCAATGAAGCTTATATCATGGAATGTCAATGGATTTCGCGCCGTGTTAGGCAAGGGCTTTGCGGATGTATTCCGTACGCTCGATGCGGATATCTTCGCCATTCAGGAAACGAAAATGCAGGCAGGGCAGGCGGAATTTTCGCCTGAGGGCTATCATGTTTACATGAATTATGCAGAGAAAAAAGGCTATTCGGGAACTGCTGTTTTTTCAAAGCAGGAGCCGATTTGTGTATCCTACGGGATTTGCGGTGGGCATAATGACGAGGGTAGGGTGATAACGCTCGAATACGAAAGCTTTTACTTTGTCACAGCCTACGTTCCGAATGCGCAGGATGAGCTTCGCAGAATAGACTACCGTATGGAGTTTGAAGACGATATGAGAAATTATCTCTCAGCTCTCGTAAAAACCAAGCCCGTTATTTATTGCGGAGATCTGAACGTAGCACATAACGAGATAGATATAAAAAATGCGAAAGCCAACGTTGGAAAAGCAGGCTTTTCCGATGAGGAGCGCGGAAAAATGTCCACTCTTCTCTCATCGGGCTTCTCAGATACGTTCCGTACCCTATATCCCGATACCGTTTGTTATTCATGGTGGTCATACCGCTTCCGTGCAAGAGAAAGCAACGCAGGCTGGCGTCTTGATTATTTCCTCGTTTCAAATGATCTTATGGAAAAGGTCTCAGATGCGAAAATACACACCGATATAATGGGCAGTGACCATTGCCCGGTGGAGCTTGATATCGAAATTTAAATAAAAATCAGCTCGCAACATGCGTGTTATCACCAGGCGGAGAACACGCAGTCAGATCCGTCTAACGTGGACGAAATCCTGCGTCGCAGGTCTATAAATCAGGCGGATTTGATTTCATCCGGGGCGTGCCTCGGATTTAATCTGAACGATGTGAAGATTTCATCGTTGCTTTGCAACGATTTCATACAATTAACAGATAGCAAGAATACAAGGCAATGAAGTGAACCCAAAAGTTTAGACACTTTTGCGGTGCATATCGGAATCCTTATATTCTTGCTCTGTTTGTTATTATAGATGAATTGATGCTATAAGTGTCTACCCCTCACGGGTACCTGCGAATTGGCTGTCATAAAGCTCTCTGTAGAAGCCGCCGCGAGCCAAAAGCTCCTTGTGGCTTCCTTGCTCTATGATATGCCCGTCCTTCATAACAAGTATCGTGTCGGCATTTTTTATCGTAGAAAGTCTGTGCGCAACTATAAAGCACGTACGTCCCCTCATCATCGAGGCAAACGCTTCCTGAATTTTAATTTCGGTACGCGTGTCTATTGAAGAGGTCGCCTCGTCAAGTATGAGCATCGGTGGGAGAGTCAGCATTATACGTGCTATACATATAAGCTGCTTTTGCCCCTGTGATAGCTCCGTGCCACCGTCTCCGAGCAGAGTATCATATCCGTCGGCAAGCCTTTTGATAAAGCTGTGTGCATGCGCTGCCTTTGCCGCTGCGATGATCTCTTCGTCGGTAGCATCGGGTCTGCCCATTGCAATATTTTCCTTAACCGTAGCACCTGAGAGCCAGGTTTCCTGAAGCACCATGCCGTAATTTTTGCGCAATGAGTGTCGCTTTATTTTTCTTATATCATTTCCGTCAACCGCGATGCTTCCGCTATTAACGTCGTAAAATCTCATCAAAAGATTTATCACCGTTGTCTTGCCGCAGCCCGTAGGGCCGACTATGGCAACAGTACGTCCAGGTTCAACTGAAAGATTAAGATTTTCAATAAGTCTTTTTTTCGTGGTGTAAGAGAAGCTTACGTCCGAAATATTGACACGCCCCAGGGTATCTCCAAGCTCGGTGGCATTTTCCCCGTCCTCTGCCTCAGGCTCGCTTTCGATAAGCTCGAATATCCTTTTTGCCGAAGCAAGTGCGTTTTGGAACTCGGTGATAACACCCGATATTTCGTTGAAGGGCTTGGTATACTGATTTGTGTAAGAGAGCAGGCAGGATAACTGACCTACTGTGAACGGTACCGACGTATCCGCTGTCATAACTGCGCTGAATGCACCCACAAGCGCAACAGCCGCATATACAATGTTGTTCACAAATCTGGTTGTAGGATTTACGAGAGATGAGAAGAATATCGCGCGCAGTGACGAGGAGCGCAGCCTCTCATTGATCTCGTCAAACTTAGCCGCAGTTTCATCCTCGTGTGAAAACGCTATGATGACCTTTTGGTTTGCAAGGCTCTCGTCTATATGAGCCGTAGCCTCTCCGTTTGTCTTTGATCGGAGCATGAACATGCTGTGAGTGCGTGTACCGATAAATTTAGCTATAAACAGCGAAAGGGGCGTGAGAAGCACAACGACAAGTGCGATCTTCCAGCTTATGGCTATCATAAAGGCAAGCGTGCCTATAATTGTCAGAACGCCTGTGAAAAGCTGTGTAAAACCGAGCAAAAGCCCGTCTGCAAACGTGTCAACGTCGCTTATTATTCTGCTTAGAATATCGCCTTTTTTTGCCGAGTCGATATAGGATAGCGGAAGTCGCTCAAGCTTTTCAAACGCCTCGTTTCGCATATCCCGTACAGTCTGATAGGTGATTTTGTTGTTTATCGTGCTCATCAACCATTGCAAAAGCGCCGTAACGAGTACCGCAGCACCTGCAATAATGAGCAGCCGTATTATACCGTCAAAATCGACCTTTCCCACGTCAACAATAAGGTCGATAGCATCGCCTATGAGTATGGGAACGAGCAGAGTCAGCATAACTATGCCCAGTGCAAGTACAGCCGATAGTAGCATAAGGAGTCTGTATTTTCCTATATAAGAGAGCACCTTTGAAATAGTAGAGCCGCGCATCAGTTCTCCCCCTCCTTTCCAAACTGCGTTTCATAAATCTCGCGGTATATGGGAGAATTGACAAGCAACTCACCGTGTGTACCGATAGCTACCGCCTCACCGTCATCAAGCAGGATTATCTTGTCTGCATGCATGATGGATGATGCCCTTTGAGAAACGATGAATACAGTCGTATCCCGCGTACCGTTTGCGATAGCTTCTCTGAGCTTGGCGTCGGTAGCGTAATCGAGCGCTGATGCGGAATCGTCAAGAATAAGTATCTCGGGGCGCTTCAAGAGGGCTCTTGCGATAGTGAGCCTCTGTCTCTGACCTCCCGAAAGATTTCTTCCGCCCTGCTCAACGTGTGAATCAAGTCCACCCTTATCCGCAACAACGGCATCCGCCTGAGCTATCTTCAAGGCATTCGTTATCTCAGCGTCGGTTGCATCGGGGTTGCCCCATCTCATGTTTTCGCGTATTGTTCCCGAGAAGAGTACGGCGCGTTGCGGAACAACGCCTATCCTTTCGCGCAGGCTTTCCTTGGTAAAATCGCGGATATCGGTTCCGCCTATTGTTATTTTTCCCTCGGTAGCATCGTAAAATCTGGGAATGAGATTTACAAGCGAGCTTTTTCCGGAGCCTGTTGCCCCGATTATTCCTATAGTCTCTCCGCGCCTCGCGGTGAAGGATATGTCTTTCACGGAGTCATCACCCGCACCGCTGTACCTAAGCGAAACTCTGTCAAATACGATACCGTCACCGACGGAAACGAATTCTGTATTTCCAAAGCTCATGCTGCTCTCCGTGTCAAGCACACGCTCTATTCTGTGTGCCGAAGCGAGAGCTTTCGTTATGCTTATTATAAGATTTGCGAGCTTGACAAGCTCCACAAGTATCTGTGACATGTAGTTGTAAAGAGCAACTACCTCGCCCTGCGTGAGATTTCCAAGCTCAACCTGCCATGCGCCTGTGTAGATGAGTACGATCACTGCGAAATTTATTAGAATGTACGTCGCGGGATTCATGATAGCCGAGATCTTACCAACGAATTTTTGCATATCCGTCAGCTCGCTGTTCCTGCGGTCGAACTCTTCAATCTCCTCATCTTCTTTGCAAAATGCGCGTATGACTCTGACACCCTCAAGGTTTTCTCTGGTTTTACCGACAACAAGATCAAGGCGCGCCTGCACTTTTTTATAAAGCGGCATTGAAGCAAGCATTATCCCGAATACCACAGCTGAAAGCAGAGGTATAACAACTGCAAAGCTGATAGCAGAGGGAACGTCTATGGTAAACGCCATTATCATCGCTCCGAAAACGACGAACGGCGAGCGCAGCAGCAGCCTCAGAGTAAGGTTGAGTCCTGTCTGAACCTGATTTGCATCATTCGTCATTCTTGTAATAAGGGTCGATGAGCCGAGACTGTCTATCTCGCTGTATGAAAGGCCTTGTATGTGCGAGAATAGCGCATGCCTGAGCTTCGAGGTAAATCCGCAGGAAGCTGCCGCCGCAAAATACTGTGCCGTAACCGAGAATGCAAGCCCGACGGCACCGAGGACAACGAGTATGATGCACATTCTGACAATGTGCCCCTTATCTGCTCCCCCCACCGAATTTATTCCGTTATCAATAAGAGATGCGATAACCAAAGGAACTATAAGCTCAAGCGTTGCTTCAAGAAGCTTAAATAGCGGGCCGAGTATGCTTTCCTTTATATAGCCCTTTAAAAATCCTGTAAGCTTTTTCAAAATCTATCTCCTGTCAGTAGCTGAATTTCATAGTGTAAACAAAGTGCTTTTTCTCACCGGGCATAAGTCTTACCATGGAACCGCGTGTTTCAAAGCATTCATCGGTAGCTCCGTCTCCCGGAACACCAGACCAGGGCTCAAGGCAGAGATAGGATGCGCCCTCAGCATTGGACTTCCAGATGCAAAAATATTTGAAATCATCGGAAAATGTGAGTGCTACGCTGCGTGAAGACTTATCCGAGCAGAGACTGACTTTGCCGCCGACACCCGAGAGAATAACGGTACCGTAGCTGCATATTTCATCATTGTTCAAATGAAATACACCGTTTTCGGTTTGGAATTTCTCCCCGATGGGGCATACGAACGGGCCGTTCTGTTCTCTGTAGAGCGTAATATCACCGTCGCCAAGGTCAACCTTGAAGTCCTCAAACGAAAGTCCTTTATCCATAGGAACCGCAAAGCTGGGATGAGCTCCGTACATAAAAGGAAGTATATCCTCTCCCGTGTTCTCTATGAGTGCAGATACCGTCAGCGTGTCCGAATTTGCGGTGTAAGTCAATCTTATGCAAAAAGGAAAAGGATAAACCTTGAGCGTATCCTCGTTTTCGGTAAGCACAAAGGTAAGGGATGCGTCCGTGCGCTCGGTAAGAGTCGGCAAGGATGAAGAATAAAAGCCGTGACACCCCATCTCATAACGCTTACCGCGATATGTATAGCATCCTCCGAAAAGTCTGCCGCAAAGAGGGAACAGAACAGGTGAGTGCTCGCCCCATATCTCGGGATTGGCACCCCAGAGGAATTCCTCTCCGTCAGCTCCGATTGCCGATATAAGCTCAGCTCCGCGGTCGCGAACGGTAAAGGTCATTTTATCGGTTTTTAAAGTATAGTCCATGGTAAGCTCCTCGCTTTTGAATATCGACATACAGTTTAGCACATTTTGCATCTAAAGTCAACACCGCTGACACTAAAATAATGCGCACGCGCTCTTGACAATACAGTATAATATCTGTTATAATGACTTATAAACGTTTTTGGAGTGTGCTATGAGCAACGAAAATTTTTATGAGATGATGAAAAAGTCAGAGACGGAAGAGAACGGTATTTACCGTCAGTGTAAGGATATCTATGCCACCGAGGTGACGGTTCCCGAGGGGATAACCGATATATGCCAAAACGCGTTCTTACATTGCCGTAATCTGAAAAAGATAATCCTGCCGAAAAGCCTGAAAAACTTGGAATATCAAGCGTTCGCCTTTTGCAAAGCTCTCGAAGAAATAGTTATTCCCGAGGGAGTTAAATGTATACCGTCAGAATGCTTTAAGCAATGCTTTGAGCTCCGCTCGGTAAAGCTTCCCTCAACGCTTGTTGAAATAGGGGACAGCGTATTTTCGATGTGTGACTCGCTTCTGAGCATCGAAATTCCCGACGGTGTGGAGAAAATAGGCACCTATGCCTTTTTCTGGTGCACGTATCTTGAGACTGTAAAGCTTCCGAAATCGTTGAAACAAATTTCCAGTGGTACGTTCTCCGGCTGCTCTGGCTTGAAGAGAGTGAGTGTGCCGGATTCGGTCAGCAGAATAGAGAGCGGTGCGTTCGGTGAATGTATAAGCCTTATTTCGATAACCCTCGGTGAGGGAGTTGAGTACGTAGACAGTAGCGCGTTTGAGCAGTGTCATAAGCTTGTCGAGGTGATAAATCACTCAAAATATACCCCCGATGTAGAAGCTGCACTTCCGAAGAGAGGTATTATTCCGTGTAAGGTGCTTACCTCGGGAAGCGTGATATATACCGAGGGGGATTTCTCCTTTGCAAGGGATATGGGCGGTGTTCCTTATCTCATGGGCTATTTCGGTGATGAGAGTGACGTAACGCTGCCCGATAGCTTCAACGGGGAAAAATACAAGCTCTACCCGTATGCACTTGCATTTCGTGTAGGGCTTCGCTCCGTCGTGCTTCCCGAATGGCTTGATACGGTCAGCAGCTTTTGCTTCTTCCGCACGAAAAACATGCAAAATGTAAAGCTTCCTTTACAACTTGAGTGTATAGAGGAAAAAGCGTTCCGTCAATGCGAGGCGCTCGGTGAGCTTGTTTTACCAAACGGCTTGCGGGAAATAAAGGCCGAGGCGTTTTATCAGTGCACCTCTGTTCCCGAGGCGGTGTTGCCCGATAGCGTTGTGCATTTGGGAGATAGCGCATTTTTACTGTGCGGCAAGCTTACGCGCTGCGTTATAGGAAACGGCTTGCGGGTAATAGGTGACAGGGCCTTCGGCTATTGCCGCATCAGCGAGCTGATTATAGGTAATTCCGTTGAGACCGTGGGATGGGGTGCATTCTCTTCAAACAACGTAGAAAGGCTCGTACTTCCCGATAGCGTGGTTGAGCTTGGGAACAACGTATTCTCTGAAAACGCTGAGCTTGGTGCTGTCAGCTTCAGCAAGTCCTTAAAGCGCATCGGGAGCGAGGCGTTTGAAAAATGCCGTGCCCTTACGGCTGTAAACCTTCCCGACGGAGTGGAGTATATAGGTGACAGCGCATTTTCGTATTGCCCCAATATAGAAGAAGCCACCATTCCCGACAGTATAAAGGAGATGGGAATACGTATTTTTGCCGAGGACAGCGGACTGAAAAAAGTAAAATTCCTCGGTGCAACCGATGCGATAGGTGCCGCTGCTTTCATAAGATGCACCTCGCTTGTATCCGTTGAGTTCGGAGGAGCGGTAAAGGCAATAAAGAGCCTCGTTTTCTCGGGATGTACAGCTCTTTGTCATATAGATATTCCTGACACGGTCACAGAGCTTGGTGATGAAGCCTTTGCAAAAACAGGGCTTCGTGAGATAAGAATACCGAGCGGTGTTGATGCTTTGGGGCTGGGCGTGCTTGCGGAGTGTGAGAGCCTTGAGCGTGTCGTTTTTGATAAAAAGCTGATATGGTATGCTTATAAGAGCAAATACAGCGATGAGCGCGAGGTTGTAGACGTCAGTGACAGCGCACAGAATGCAAAAAATCTCTCCGAGGTATACAGCAGGGGAAAATGGTTGCGCTTTGATGAAATTCAGAAGGATAAGCCCGTCGGTATAGAAGAAGCCTTTCAAACCGTAAAGATGACGATGCTTGGTTACGATGACGATTTCTTTGAAAAATACATAGATGACGGAGATACAGATTTTTGAATCGCCGAAAGGAGATGCGAATGAAGCCTGAACTGCAAAGCTTTTATGAATTATGTACAACAGAGGGTAACGTCGTTAAGGAATGTCGTGACGGTGCAGAGCATATATACATCCCTGAGGGAATTGTCGAGATAGGAACGGGCGCGTTCCGGAATTGCATAAAGCTCAAAAAAATCACCCTGCCGAGCACTCTTCGCAGGATAGGTGACGGTGCCTTTTCTTTCACAGGGCTTTCGGAAATATCCATACCCGACGGAGTTGAGCACGTAGGCATGAGTGCGTTCTCATTTACGGAGGCGGAGCGTATATATCTGTCCTCAAGCGTCACTTTTATAGGTGACGGAGCGTTTTCATCATGCGCTCTGCTGAGGGAGATCGTCGTAGCATCCGAGAACAGCCGCTACAAAAGCGAAAACGGTGTGTTATACACAAAGAACGGTGATACGCTTTTGCAGTACCCGACAGGGGCGTGTGAAAAGAAATTCACCGTGCCGAGCTCTGTTAAGCGCATTGGCTGTTATGCCTTTGCCGACTGTAAGAGCATTGAGAGCATAGCTCTGCCCGAGGTGCTTACTTTTATAGACAGATATGCCTTTGGCGGAGCGTCGAGACTCAAAAAAATAGATTTGCCGGGAGCGCTTACCGCTCTTTGTGACGGTGCGTTTTCATTCTGCACCTCGCTGAAATCTCTCACGGTACCGGGTGGCGTGTCGGAAATTGGGGCTTATGCGTGCAGAGGTGCCGCAAAGCTTGAAAGCGTAGTCATAGAAAACGGTGTCAGTAAAATAGGCACGGGAGCATTTGAGCATTGCGTGAGCCTTACCTTGATAACTCTCCCTGCGAGCGTTCGCGAAATCTGTGACAAAGCCTTTTATTGGTGCCGCTCACTTGTAAATATAGAGCTTGGCGGCAACGTTAAAGATATAGGCTCGCAGGCGTTTGACTTATGCACGTCACTTGTGCGTATTGATATTCCGTCAAGCATCAGATACATCGGAATAAACGCATTTTTCGGATGCAGCGCACTTTCTTCCGTGAGCTTTGGAGAGGGAGAGCTGTATTTGGATGAGGCTTCATTTTCATCCTGTACAAGTCTTGTCCGAATAGATCTGCCGATAGGTCTTTCGCATATCGGTGACTATGCATTTTCGGAATGTGACGCTCTGAGAGCAATAACGGTACCGCGCACGGTTTCTCATATCGGAGTCTGTGCGATTTCCTGTAATGCGGAGAACGTAACGTTTGCGGAATGTAGCGGTTGGTATTATGCCGATGATGAGGATGATACCGATGGTGTGGAAATACCTCCTGCGCTGCTGCGTGCGGAGGCCGCTGCAACCCTGAGACGGTACAGCGCGAATTATCTGAAAAGAAAGACAAATGATGAATGATTATGCATAGAAGTGAAAGGAATAAGATATGACGTATAATATGACAAACGAGGCACTTGAAGCTTTTGAAAGATCGTGCACCGTAGAAAACGGTGTTCTAACGGAGTGTAAAGACAAAACTGTACCGAGCCTTTTTGTTCCCGATGAGGTTACGGGTATTGCGAAAAGCGCACTCTTTGGTTGCACGGAGCTGAAAGAAATAAGCTTGCCGTGCGTTACGTTACCCGTGGCGGAAGCATTTTGCGATCCCGATTCAAAGAAATTTGATTTCGAATGTAATATCGAGTATGCTGAGGTCAGAGGCGGTGAGCTTTGCGAGGGAGCATTTGCGTTGATAAATACGTTAAAGCACGTAAGGATATTTTGCGGTGCCGTCTCTGTCCCGAAGCGAGCCTTTGCGCTCTGCACACGCCTTGAAAGTATAGAATTGCCCGATAGTATAACGTCGGTAGGCTACGAGGCATTTGCCGCCTGCGAGAGTATTACCGAAATAATTCTGCCCTCCGCGATCAGCGAGCTTGACGAAGGTGTATTCAACGCTTGCGCCAATCTGCAAAAGGTGATCCTACCCGAGGGAATATCCGTTATTCCGAGGGGAACGTTTCACGGCTGTCGCGCTTTGGAAAGTATATCGATACCCGCATCAGTAACTCGCGTTGCGGAATACGCCTTTCGCGATACCTTTAAGCTTCGCGCGATAAGATTTAACGGTGCGGTGATTATAGAAAATAATAGCTTTTATTCGGAAAGCATCAGCAATCTGAGTCTATCGGATAAGGTAACGAGCATAAATACAGACGGATTTTTGCACTGCGATAAGCTTGAACGTATAACCGTTGATGCCGAAAATCCGACCTACAGAAGCGAAAATAATTGTCTTATCGAAAAAGCAAGCAATACGCTTTTGCTTGCATCGGTAGGCAGTGAGATCCCCTGCGGTATTGTTGCGATAGGTAAATATGCTTTCTCACACCGCAGCAGATGCCCGTCAATCAAATTTCCCGATACTCTCAGAAGTATCGGCAATGGAGCATTTTTAGCATCCGAGCTGACAGAGCTCGTAATTCCCGACGGAACAGTGCATATCGGTGAAAACGCCTTCGGCTTATCATTGATGCTGAAAACCGTGAAAATACCGAAAAGCGTTAAAAAAATAGGAAATTGCGCGTTCGGTGAATGTAACGGTCTTGAAGAGGTAACAATTCCGCGCCGATTTGTATTCAGAATGCGAAAGATATTCTTAAACTATTTATCCGCGATATATAATTCCAAAAAAGCAACCAAAAATAAGCCTAAAATAAATTATACGTAAGGGTGTAAAATGATAGATAACAGCATTTTTAAAATCGAAGGCGACGTGCTCGTTGAATGCGTCCGTCAGCAAGACGTAGTTGCAGTGCCCGAGGGTATTACCGAAATAGGGAATTTCGCTTTTATGAATCATAGGAGAATTAGAAAAATAATTCTGCCCGACAGTGTAAGAAAAATAGGAGCTAATGCGTTTGCGCGCTGTCAGATGCTTAGGCAGGTAATTCTCGGAAAAGGACTTCTGCACGTAGGGAACGGAGCATTCGTTTCCTGCCCGGAGCTTGAGCTGCTTGAATTACCGGATGGAATACGTACGATAGCCGATTACGCATTCTCGGGATTGCCTACAGAGCGAATAGTCCTGCCGGATAGTCTGACTGAGCTCGGTAAAAACGCATTCAGCGGTTGTAACAGAGTGAAAAGCCTTACTATCGGTACCTCGATCTCCGAGATTAAAGAGCGTACGTTCAGTGGGCTTACACAGCTTAGTGAGCTGCATGTTCCTGGAAACGTAAAGTCAATCGGCGAGTATGCCTTTACGAATTGCTCGGCACTCGTTGAGGTGTACCTTTCCGAGGGAGTTGTCAAAATAGAGGATCTTGCATTTTATAAATGTACGACCCTTCAAAAGGTAAACATTCCGAATTCCTTGACGGATATAACAAAGTATGCGTTTTGGGAATGCGGAGTAAATCCCATAAGCTGACGTGTAGCGTTAAAGGTGTATAAAACGCACGTCGGTAGCGTGAAAATCACTTAAATCCGAATGATACTTGACAAATACCTCAGGTTGTGTTAAAATAACCGAAGAGAGATTATCTTATAAGGAGGATAAATTATGAAAAAAATTTCAATTACCTTGAACAGCATCGCAGATATCAGAAATTTTGTAAATCAGGTCTCGCTTCTTGATTATGAGGTAGATCTGGAGCAGGGAAGATACATAGTTGATGCTAAGTCTATCATGGGTATTTTTGCTCTCGATACACTCTCTCCCATTACGCTTGTGGCTCACAGTGATAATACGGATGAGTTCTTTAAGGTTATCGAAGCGTTTATTGTAAAATAAAAATCGAATACAAAGAAAAAATGGAGGAACAAGAGTTATTCTTGCGCCTCCGTTTTTTTGATTTTCAATACGGTATTCCGAATTTTTTAAGCTTGAAGCTTACCTACACTTCTTTTCAAAATATTCGATAAAATCCTTATATAAGTAGAGCGATCCGCATATCAGAACAAGCTTTCCGCGCGTTATTGCATCCTCATAAGCTTCTCCTACGTTCTCGTATGCAATACCGTTATAGCCTAAGCTTCTTGCACGCACAAGCAGCTCGCCCGCTCCCGATGCTCTGGGATTATCACTGACAGCAGTATATATAAATTCCGTTTTCCCGCGACTCAGCATTTTGAGTGAATGGGTTATATCCTTATCTCGCATGCATGTGAAAATAACGACCTTGTCACATTCTCCAAAATATCTGCTCAATGAATTTGTAAGTGCTTCTATACCGTTTTCGTTATGACCTCCGTCATAGATAACCAAGGGATTTTCCGATATCAACTCAAACCTTGCAGGATTTTTTGCCTTGAAGATACCGCTTCGTATATCATTCTCACCGATACCGAGCTTTTTGGCACCGAGTGCAGCGAGCGCGGCATTTTCCACCTGGTGATAGCCTCCAATTCCGCAAACTATGTCCTCCATTCCCGCAACCGAGAATTTCTCGTAAATGCCCTCATGCCCACGCGACTCGGGCAGAGCGATCTCGCATGCAACACCGTGGTCCTCGCATGCTTTGCAAATAACGAACAGTGCTGCTTCATCTTGGGCTACCGTAACTACCGTGCCGGTTGCCGAGCGGCTTTTAATGATACCAGCTTTGGCTTTTGCGATATCTTCAATGGTGTTGCCGAGATACTGCGTGTGGTCAAGACCGAGCCTCGTGATTATAGCGAGCTCGTTTTTCCTGATTATATTTGTTGCATCAAGCTCACCGCCGAGTCCTGTTTCAAGAACAACGTAGTCGCAATGCTTATGGTCGAAGTAAACAAAAGCGGCGGCAGTCCATATTTCAAACTGCGTTGGTGCTATTCCAAGCTCGCTCTCAACCTCTTTTGCGAGCGGTTCAATTCTCGCAAGTATGGAATTAAGGTCTGTATCGGATATATCGGTGCCGTTGATGCTTATTCGCTCGTTTACTTTAATGAGATTTGGGGATATATATTTTCCTACTGTATAGCCTGCTTCCTGAAGAATACACGCCATGTAAGCAGATACCGAGCCCTTACCGTTAGTACCGGCAATGTGTATAAAGTTCAGCTTATGCTCGGGATGTCCGAGCTTTTTGCAAAGCGAAGCAATTCTGTCAAGCCCGGGAACGGTAACCGCCTGAAAGCTGTTTGCATACATGGCAAAATTGTTTTTGTTTTCAAGCTTGAAGAATTTTGCTATAGGCTTTCGCAGTGCTATATACAAAACGTAGAAGAGTATTATTCGTATAGGAAGATTTATACCGAGATTTATTAACCTGTCCACCAATGTCGAATTCCACGTCCAGCCGTAGAGGAACATAAGTATAGGTGTTTTGCACAAAACGTCAATGACAGCACCCGTAGAGGCAAAGCAGATGATGGTCCTGGGCAGGCTTATATTCTTTCTGTAGAAGAATATACCCATAGTAAATCCAAACAGCATCTGGCATGCGGATATTGCAATATTAGGCGCGTAACCGCTGAGCAGTGAGCCTATTATATCGGCAATAAGATAAGCCGCCGCAGAATAAAGCGGACCTAAGATATACGCCACAAGAGCTATCGGTAAGAAGCCTATTTCAACTCTGAAAGGCACTCCCTCGGGGGAGAAGCCGAGATAACGGCACAGGACTATTGAAAGTGCGATCATGCAGGCTGTTGTGGTAAGTGAATTTAAATGCGAAATTTTCTTTTGCTTGTTCAAAATAAAAAAACACCTCCGGAAAAGCTGCACCCTACCGTAAGGCGAAAGAGCCGAAGAGATCTCGGCTGATACCCATATGGAACAGTGGGATGCGAAATATACACCGCAGGGCGTAAGCCTTTTCGTCCGAAAGACAACTCCCCGTTCTCCCGGCACTAAAACGCGTATATTTCTACTCTGTTAATTTTTGCGTGAAAATCAATCACGTATGTAATTGTATCACAAAAAACGTCACAAATCAATACCTATGCGAAAAAAGTTCAAATGAATTGAATATATTGCCCGTGCGACTACAGATAAAATGACAGTCGCGCGGCAAAACTCGGAATAAGCAGCATCAATCCAAAATATGCGAAAAATGTAATAAAACAAAGATTTTGCACCTTTACAGTCTGATAAAAACTGCAAAATTTGCGCTTTTTAAAAAAGCACAGATAAATGTCGGGAAATGGTACATATTAAAGCAAAAAACATTTAAAATCGGGTATTTGTTGTAGTTTTTGAAATAATTGCTTAGAATAAAGTAATAGGGTAGCTCAAGTTCAAAACTCAAGATACCCCAAACTTATCCGTCTGTTTTGCCGTTTTTTTATATTAAATGGCATTTGCCTCGTCGCTCTTTTTATCAAGTGCCTCGCCCTCGGAAAGCTCTCGGACAAGATCCTTTTTCGAAATCAGGAATTTGCGTATAGCGAAAAGACCGCCTATACAAAGCACGCATGCAATATTGCTCAGTGCGCTGCTGTGATCGACAATTACTTGGCGCGCTATAGCGACTATCAATACCTCAAGAGTATTTGCAGGTGTGAGATTTATAAGCATTCTGACAAACTCAAGCCCGACAACTATTGTGAGGATATTATGCAAATAAACGTCAGCCGAGGAAAAATATCCCTCTGCGGTAAACATTTTGTATATCTCGAAGCCTATCAGCCCGACAAGCACCGCAAGCGTAAGAAAGGCGATGAGATATTCAAGGATATGTACGGCGATATTAAAGATCCGTGCTGTTTTCTTATGCATTTGTGTTCTCCCCTTGATGTATTATCTTATTTTCTTGTGAACGTAACGGTAGCCGCTTCGTCCGTCAGCTCCTCTACGTAAAAAGTATACGCAAGAGCATTACCCGCATCGTCTGTCACGTTACTGAGACTGTCACCTGCTATATAGGTATAGTTGCCTTCATCGGTTGTAACGAATTCAATGAGATTATTTTCCGTACCAACGCTATCGGAGGGATCGGTGTTGTTATTATACACGTCATAGTACACCTCTCCGCCATACTCGTCTCTGTAGAGCGATGCGTTTACGTGATAAACTATAATACCGCTTCTATCAAAGTATCCGTTTTCGTCTCCGCTGTTCAAGCCGTTATTCGTATAATAGACCACAATGTAGTATTCCTGATATGCGCCAAGCTCGGGATTCCAATTGTTTGCGATGATTATCGTGTCTCCGCTTTTTGAAAAATCTTCAAGGCTGAGTGTAACGCTCTCATCGGCGACAACAAGCCGCGAGGAAGTGAGCCAGCCGTAGTTAAATTTGGTGTATGCATTGTGGTCGCCCCTCATGGCATCCATAATGTCAAATCCGTCCATGGGAGAGCCAAGTCCTGCGGTATCATAGTAGTCGTCAGCACCGAGGATGTGCCCGAACTCGTGAATGAACGTATAAGTATTTGTCGCATCTGTATCGTCATAGCTCGGATTGCCGAAAGCATCGTTGGTCTCATAGAGAAATTGATAAGGAGCCCAAAGATAGTCGTTTGCGCTGACACCGTCATATTCATAATAATATCCGTCATTATCGGTGTAAATATTCCAATATCTGTACGCCCAGTAGAAAACTTCATCGGAATTTATATCGAGCGTTGTAATAAGAACTACAGAGTCTATGGTTCCGTTGTTGTCCGAGTCAAACTGCGAGAGGTCCATTATATCTTCAAGATAAGCCAATGCCTCATTAATGATCATCTGATCACCTATAAACGTCTCGCTTCCGTAATATTCAAGCGTTTGTGATGCGTAATACGTGCTGGTGTTCGCAGGTCTGAACCAGCTGTCAAGCACCGTGATATCGAGTTCAAGCTTACCATAGCTTGATATGTAATAGTAATCGTATACAGAGTAGTAGTCCGTAACTCCGTCCTTTGAAAAAGCATTAACTATCTTGTCAATGCCGTAGCCCTTGCTTGATGCTGTAGCATCGCTGAAATCAACGGGAATTACAAGAACTCCGGGAGACCCTACTGTGGGGCATCCGTCAAGATAATAGCCCTGGTCGGTCACGTCCTTAACGTTCGTTGCGGCGGTGAGATCTACGTTGTAAATTCCATCGCCTGAAGCTTCGGGTAAGCCTGCCGAAGCGTTGGTTATAACATCGGCGTCCTCGGTGTCACCGCTTCCGCCCACTTCGCTCGCAGTGTTATTATCACCGTTCGTGTTGCTGCTGTTATCCGATTCTGAGTAAGCATCAACGTCTACGTAATAGGAACCGTCGTACTCATAATAGCATATATCTACGTATACACTGCCTTTACTGTAAAGGTACCACGTGTCTCCGTAACCGTCCGTCTCCGTGCCATCGTACGTGTAAGATGAATACAGCTCGCGATAAGCCGTAAACTCGGAATAGGTGTTACATTTTGCCGAGTAGTATATACCGCGATAACCGTCCTCGTCATAAGCTTCAATATAATAATCGTCATTCGTGAGGAAGGGAATTACAAAGCCCACGTAATCAAGATAACTGCTCTTTTCCTCGGCTGTGAAATCACTGTATACAGCATCAGTGCCCTCGTTGCCATCATCTTCGGTAGAATTATCACCCTCGGGCTTTGTCTCGGCATCGGGTTCGGTGCTCTCATCGCCCGGTTTACCTATGTAAATTACTTCGAGAGCTTCAACGTAAAGTCTGTCGCTCTTTTCGCTTCCACTGACGGTAATTGTTACAGATTTGGCGTTTTCATAAACATTTATTGTCAAAACATCGCCATTAACCGTAAGTTCACCGCCATCTACCTTTAGATTGCCGTTACCTGTTTTTGAATCCGATGTTGTAATAACTATCGTTTTGAGAATTCTGTCGTTGAGTGCTGTAACAACAAGAGTTCCGCCGTTTTGATATATGCGTATCGAGCCGCTGTAAAGAGCAGGCTCTGTATTTGCCGTACCCTTTCCGAAGGATGCGGTGATATTCTTGTCAAGCTTTATTGCCTCACCGCTTACTATGTCTCCATTGGTATATTTATCAATGGAGGCAGCCATTTCATCAGCGGTTTTCTCAACGCTGATAATAACGTCCTTCACCGCGGGAGCCTCTGAGTCGTCGGGATTTTCCGTCTCGTCCGAAGTCTCGGAGTCATCGGGATTTTCGGTATCCTTTGGAGTCTCGGTGTTATTGGGAGTATCGGGCTCGCCCGAATTTTCCGTGTCCCCCGGAGCTTCGGGGGCGGTTGGAGCCGCAGGCTCGTCCGTGTTATCACCGTTATCTCCATCTTCAGTTTCGTTATCCAGTGAGTCATCAAAACCGTTACTCTCGGAATCGGGCCTTGAGCATGACGTTACACAAGCCGCAACAATAAAAATCACCAAAATAATTGACAGTATCTTTTTCATTATAATCTCCGTTCTGCTGCTCAGCGCTTCATCGACAGTTATTTCTTTTGTCGGAATAATTATAACACCAAAAAAGTAATAAATCAATATATATTTAAAAGGTTGTCGGGCGATATTGATTTTTGATTAAAAATATGCTACAATATGGGTGTAAGCATACGAAAAACTTCTGATTTTCGAGTGCTGTCTCATTAAGGAGAGTTTTATGCTGCCCCATATACATATTTTCGGCTTACACGTGCCGACGTATTCTATTATGCTCTCTGTTGGCATAGCGGTTTTCTTTGCGTTTTACTTGTATTATTTCTACACTGAATACCGCACCGATAGAGTTACTTTTAACAGGCTAACGTTTTCGCTTTGCCTTTCGCTCGTCGCGCTGGCTCTGTTCGCCTTTTTGTTTGATTCGCTTTTCCACTCCATAAGCGAGGGAAAGCTTACGTTCGGAGGAATAACCTGGCTTGGAGGAGTAGCGGGTGCCTTTCCCGCAGTTATTCTGCTGACACATTTTCTTGTGCCGAAGAAGAGAGGCTATGCACTTGATATTCTGGATGCACTCATGCCGGGGCTTGCCATCGCACATGCATTTGGCAGAGTAGGATGCTTCCTTGGCGGATGCTGCTTTGGCAAGGTTACTGATTCGGTATTCGGTATATCCTTCCCTGACGGCAGCCCTGCCGATAAGCTTTATCCGTCGCCCGACGGTGAGGGGAGCTTACCTGTGTTGCCGACTCAGCTTTTTGAAGCGGCTTTCGAGCTTGTTCTGTTCCTCGTTTTGCTCTTGATTTCTCGCAGAACAAAAAAGTATAACACAGCTATATGGTCAATCTCGTACGGAATATTCCGTTTCTCACTTGAATTTTTGCGCGGTGACGATCGCGGAAGCGCGGTTTTTGCGCTTTCTCCGGCACAAGTGCTTTCAATATTGCTCTTTATCTTCGGTGTATTGATAATTCTGTTACGACGCGGCTTTGTGTCAAGGCATCTTTCTGCAAAGCTTGAGCTGTGGCGTGATGCGGCTGATGCGCTTCCGATAACCCCATTTGATTCGGTAATGGGGAAACGCCGTGATGCTGATATTCTGCGTGAGCTTTATACCTTAAAGGAAGAAGGAATTATCACCGAGGAAGAATACGAAAAGAAAAAATCAGAAATTCTTGAAAGGATGTGAACTCTTGAAATTCGATAGATTTCTCGCTGCGCTCTTTTCGCGCAAAGCGATTGTTATTATACTTTTGGTGGTTATGACAGCTACGTTTTTGACTGCCTGTGAGCTTACGTTTGAAGACGTTTTATGTCTTACATTCTGCGGTTGCGTAAGCCTTGACACGTGCCGAGAAATGATCATGTCTGCAACCTGCGGAGATTGCAGCTTCGGTTTTGAGGGATGTATGATTGAATGTGATAGCTGCGGCGGTCAGGTAGGAGATGCCTACAACGGATGCTTCGGATGCATCTGGGAGGCAGGACTAAAGAATTGCAACCCCTCGGCTCTTTGTTCAAAGTGCGAGGCTGACGAGAATGAGGATTACGTGTCGAGTGCTCCCGCCACCTGTGACGAATGTATGATCGATTGTCTTGACGGCTGCGTGCGCAATCTTGAAGGCATGGATTAGAATTTGATTATACTTCGTATGAAATAAAACCGTGAAAACAGCAAAACGGAAGGAGCAACCCAATGATGAAAGAACAATATAATCATTAAACCGTAAACGAATCCGATTGGATCTATTCGTTTCTGCCACCATACGGTGTGCAGATTGATGGCTACTGCGGTAAAGAAACTTCTATTGTGCTCCCCGAAAAGCTCGGTGAAAAGGACGTTTGCGCTGTGGCATCGCTTGCCTTTTCACCAAATAACCCAAAATATGACGAGGAGCAAAATGCGTTTTTCCGCGAGCAGCTTGCATCTTTTACAGTGAGGTCATATCATGTTTAAGAACTTGCTTTTGCAGGATGTCAAAATCTTGCGCTTTTCGGTATAGAGAGGTGGTCGGAAAAGGAAATATTGCTCCGCGCTCCCGACTGTCTCAAGGTTTACAAGCCCACCCTAAAGGCGGAAGAGGATGGCGTTTTCCGACCGCCTTTGCCAATTGTCCTGAGCTTACGGAGGAAATGTTGCCCGCAAAATTCCGCCAACCGTCCCGAAAGAAGTACATCTGCGACCTTGAAATACCATCGAAAAAAGCGGAGTGATGGGTCTACGTATACGTCATGTGATGACGAAACCGTATCACTGCAAAGTGATTGCGCAGGCAAGCCTCTGTCGGTAGATAATATTTTTCTTCTTGAACTCTGCGAAAATACGGCAACGGCCTATCTCAATATTGCAAAAAGTCATACGGTTTTAAAGTTTGGTGAGCCGATGCATATTACCGTAAAGGACAGTGATATCGGAGGTATCATCGAAGACTCTCGCTATTACGACTATGATGATACTTATGAATACACTCTCACCCTTGAGGAGATTCATGAAATATAGAAAATATACAAAGTTCGAGTCTGTCTGCTTGTCGGCAAGCTCGGACTGTTTATTTTATAGGTGCTATTATCCGTAGCTGCCGCAATTGATTTTCGGGATAGCGTTGCTTGGTCTTGACGCAAAAAACTTAGTCGCTGACGGCACAGATAAGAATGAGAAATGTTGAGAATTTCTCAACGTTAAGAACACCGTTGCCAAGAAAGATGAAATGTTATATACTTAAAACGTATTTTCGGATATCGAACATACAAAAGTACCTGATATCAATAAGTTAGAATGAGTCAGCGGCAGGAGGATATATATTATGCGGTTTGATCAAATTTGGAGCGGTAGAAATTGTTCCAAGGCGGAACACGAATGGTTTCCCACCGAGGTTCCCGGAAATATCCAGTATGACTACGGTGTTTTTCATGGCTTTGAGGATCTGAACTATTCGGATAATTACAAACAATTTCTTCCCTTGGAGGAAGACCATTGGGAATACAAAGCCATCCTATCTTATGATAAAAAAGAAAACGAGCGCGTTTTCTTCGTTAGCGGTGGAATTGATTACAAATACGACGTACATATAAACGGAGAAAAAATCTATTCCTATGAGGGAATGTTCCGCGGTTTTGAACTTGATCTGACCGAGAATTTGAACGGTAGCGAGGATATTCTGATCGTTCATATCTACCCACACCCGAAATCCACAGGCGGCAGAGTCAACACCCGTGATGAATCCGATCAGAGCTGTAAGCCTCCGCTTTCATACGGCTGGGATTTTAACCCCCGTCTGCTCAATTCGGGAATGTGGGAAGAAGCTTATATTGAGACTCGCGGGAGCTCCTATATCGGAAATACCGAGGTTACGGCTAAGCTCTCAGACGATCTTTCGGTAGGTACGGTTAAATTCGATTTTACGTGTGGGATTCCGTGCAAGACCGCTATTTACGATATGGATGGAAATCTCGTTTACGAGGGTACGGACAGAGAGGTCACGGTAAAAAGTCCCTCGCTCTGGTGGTGTAACGGACAAGGCGTTCCTTATCTTTACCGCTGGAAGATCTCCAACGAACGTGAAAGCCGAAGCGGCAATCTCGGCTTCCGCACTCTGCGCCTTGTACAGAATAAAACCAAGACTCTCGATTCATTCCCAAAGGGAAGATATGCCGCTCCCATTACCGTGGAGCTTAACGGCAGACGCATTTTTGCAAAGGGCACCAACTGGGTAGCTCCCGCTCTTTTCTGGGGACACCTGAATGAGGAAATATACGAGGAGCATATAAGACTTGCTCACGATGCCAATATGAACATGTTTCGTATGCACGCGGGCTCGGGCAGACCAAAGAGATTTTTCTACGATATGTGTGATCGCTATGGTATTCTTCTGTGGCAGGAATTTCCTCTTGCATGCAACAATTACGTAGCAACTCCGTATTATATGGAGATTTTGAAGTCCGAGGCAACTGCTATTGTCACCGATTTTCGCCATCACCCTTGCCTTGCGTTCTGGTGCGGAGGTAACGAGCTGTTCAATGACTGGTCGGGCATGGACGAGCAGTCTCATGCACTCAGACTTCTTAACAAAATTTGCTTCGAACTTGACTATGATCGCCCATTCCTGTACACCTCTCCCCTCATCGGCATGGCACACGGTGGCTATACGTTTTACGATGAGAAACAAGGAGGAGAGATACTTCGTGCCGTTCAGAACTCCGAAAATACAGCGTACCCCGAATTCGGTATCCCATCCGTCACCAACGCAGAGCTTTTGCGTAAGGTAATTCCCGAGGATGAGATCGCCTTTCCGATACCTTATACGAAATCATGGATAACGCATCACGGATTTGACGCATGGGGACATCAGCGGTGGCTCTGTCAGGACGTTCTTGCGCGTTACTTCCCGAGAGCGACCACTCTTGAACAAATGGTCGCACAATCAGAATGGCTTCAGAGTGAGGGGTATCGCGGGTTATTTGAGGAAATGCGCCGTCAGTGGCCCAGATGCAGCATGGCGCTTAACTGGTGCTTCAACGAGCCTTGGACTACTGTTGGAAACAACACTCTCTTAGCCTTCCCATCTTATCCCAAACCGTCCTATTACACTGTCAAGAGTGCATTACGTCCGACAATTTTCAGCGCAAAGATCGAAAAATTCGTATGGCTCGCAGGTGAGACGTTTGAGGCTGAGCTTTGGCTCCTTAACGATGCTCCGCATCCGGCGACCGGAGCTGTGCGAGTCACACTGACCCTCGGAGGCGAGACCGTGGAGCTTCTGGAATGGCGCGCTGATACGACAGAAAACGCCAACAAGCAAGGCCCAACAGTACGCTTCAAGCTGCCAAAGGTCGACAATATAGACCGACTGACACTAAATCTTATTGCAGAGAACGGAATGGAAAACCGATACGTTTATCAATACCGCCCCACTCAGAAGATAGTTAATCTTCGTGCCAATAACGGTGTAGAATGATATAAGAATTGTGTTGTTTACTTTGTATCACCATTTTTCAGCCAAAAATGAGAAATGTTGAGAATTTTTCAATATTAAGAACGTTATTGCGAAAAAAATTAAAATGGTGTATGCTTTAAGTAGAGCGTGTTCCATGAATGTGGATGAAGAAGAGATATTACATCAACGTCATAACAGCTCATACCGATAAATCAATCATAAATTGATATTTAATAAAGGAGAACGAAGTATGAAAATCGTTGCAGTAAGCGACCATTTTGTCAGAACCGAGCATTACGAAGCTTGCTTTGCCAAGTATCCGGAGTACGAACTGAAAACCGTCTTTTTTGGCACTGAGGACCGTATTGAAATGCGCGATATCTTCCACAAAATTGAGCGTAACGGACCTGAGGCTTGGCCAATTCCCGATGAGCTTTACGAAGCCATTGAGGATGCAGACGTGCTTATGGTTCACACCTGCCCCGTGCCTGCCTCACTTATCGCACGCGGCAAAAAGCTTCGCGCTATACTAACCAATCGCGGTGGTCTTGAAAATATCGCAGTCGAGGAAGCAACAAAGCGAGGAATTCCCGTACTTAACAACCCCGCGCACAATTCTAACGGTGTGTGCGAGCTTGCAATCGGATTGATGATCACCGAAACGCGTAACGTGGCGCGCTCACACATGGGACTCATGCAGGGTAACTGGCGCGAGAATTTTTACAATACCGGCAGCATCTGGGAGCTTAAAGGCAAAACCGTGGGGATAGTTGGCTTTGGTAACATAGGTCACTTGATGGCTGAAAGACTTTACGTATCATTCGGCTGCAATGTGCTTGTAAATGATATCTATATTGACCCCGAGGATGAACTGCTTGCAAAGTATCCCGAAATCAAGGTGGTGGATCTTAAAACCCTTATGCGCGAGAGCGACGTTGTAACGTTGCACGCGAGAAGCGAGGACGTTATCCTTGACCGTGAAATGCTTTCGCTCATGCGTCCTCACACATTCTTCATCAATACCGCTCGCGCACACATGGTGGACTACGATGCGCTCTACGAGCTTTTGCGTGATCGCAAGATAATGGGCGCGGCAATTGAGGTTCACCCGGTTGAGCCGCTCCCCGAGGATTATCCCTTCCTCAAGCTCGATAACGTAACCCTGACTACTCATCGCGGTGGAGATACCATCAACGCATACAGTGACAGCCCCGAAATGCTGGTACAGGATTATCTTCGCTATCGTACGGGCGGAAAAGTACGTTTCTTTGTCAATCCCGAGGTTGGATTTGGTAAATGATGCAGTTCTTGAATGAAAGGAGAATTTTATGAAAACTTACAACAAATATATGGACGGAAGTCGAATTTTGCTCGGTGGTCACAGAGGTGATCGCAAGCACTTTCCTGAAAACACAATGTCTGCCTTTCGCGCTTCTGTGGAGCTTGGCCTTGATGCCATTGAGACCGACGTGCGCATGACAAAGGACTGTCATCTTGTATTGATACATGATAGAGACGTCGCACGAACAACGAACGGATGCGGTAACGTAGATGAGATGACGTTAGAGGAGCTTCGCGCTCTTGACGCGGGCTTCTGGAAGGGCCCCGAGCACGTAGGTCAGCGCATACCCACAGTGGAAGAATTTCTCGATCTGATAGCCCCAACCGATATGATAGTGAATTGGGAACTGAAGGAATATCCGACCGAGCTCGGTGAGCGTGCATACACCTGTGCGGATAAGCTTTTTGAGCTGATAGACAGGTACGGTATGGCAGAGCGCAGCATTATAAATTCGTTTTCTCAGAAGATACTTGAGTACACTGCTGACAAACAGCCCGGCAAATTGCAGATCCACGGTTATTTCGATTATGTAAAAATCGACGTGTCCGAGAAGCCTTTGGACAGCTTCTCGGATTGGATAGCCATTTGGCGTAAGGACGCAGAGCACGTGTCGGGCTTTATCGCAGATTATGAGTTTGCCGCACGACGCAATTTGCCTACCTGCATCCTGGTACCCGACGATATCGCACATTACAAAAAAGCCATTGAGCTTGGATGCAAAATGTTTACAAGTGACGATCCCGAAAAAGCAATCGGATTTTTAAAGGAACTCGGTGTAAGATAAAAATAAATGAGGCAGGAGAAGAATAAAAATGAAAAACATACTTGAAGCACCTTTTATGGTGGAAACTGTAAGAACTCTCA
>CAZTWE010000009.1:0-49555 GCA_964617165.1 uncultured Ruminococcus sp. | reverse complement strand
TCTGATCAGATATAAAAAAGAAGTGGCGAGGCGGAAATTTCTTTCTACCTCGCCAATTTTGTTTTCGATTACGCCCAAATGCGACAGCCCCTTTAGCTTTATAAGGCTTTTTATTCTGTCTTTCGGGGTTTAAGTGCGAGCGTTTTACAAAATGTGCGGAAAGGGAATTACTTATCCTCTATCTGCATCATCATATCAACGCGGGTTTTGTGCCTGCCGCCCTCAAATTCATTTGCAAGAAATGCATCGAGTATATCTGTAGCAAGGCAGGAGCCGATAACGCGCGCGCCCATGCAGAGCACGTTGGCATCGTTGTGCTGTCTTGTCATTTTTGCGGAGTACGTGTCAGAGCACAGCGCAGCGCGAATTCCGCGGTGCTTGTTTGCGCACATGCTCATACCAACGCCTGTGCCGCAGATAAGTATGCCGAAGCTTCCGTCAGGATCGCCCTGCACTTTTTCGCAAACGGCAGATGCAAAAATAGGATAGTGGCAGGATGCGGGGGAGTCCGTACCGCAGTCGGTAACGTCATAGCCGCGTCTGATAAGATAATCGCGAAGCTCTTCCTTGAGTGTGTAGCCTGCGCTGTCCGCGCCGATGAAAATTTTTCTCATGTCAAAATTCCTTTTATTTATTTTCCTTTAATTTTTCAAGTCTCTCGCGCTCTGCCTGCGGTACGCGCAGGTAGGTTGGCATGTGCAAAAGGTCGCTTGTCACCTTTCCCAGTGCGTGCATACGCACGGCAAGCTTTGCTACGGATGCCGCGCTCTCGTCACGCAGGGAGTCGGGCGTTTTGCAAAGGGGAATTCCAAGCGCGGAAAGCTCACGCATTGCAACCGCATACCCGTCACCGACAAGGTAGATCTGCCGCCCACAGTAGGAGCGGAGCCTGTCGGCAAGCTCGGATATTGAGATAGCCATATCCTCGGTATGCCTTATCATCTCGTCCCCGCTGTACTCAAATACCGCGCAGTAAAGCTGCGAACGCCTTGCATCCATAACGGGAACTATGATCCCATCAAGCCCCGCGAGGTTTTCGGCAAGAGCTTCAAGCGTTGACACCGATGCACAAGGGATATTTCTGCCAAAGGCAATGCCCTTTACAAGGGCTGTTCCTATCCTGACACCCGTAAAGGAGCCGGGGCCGACAGAGCATCCGATAAGCTCAATATCATCAAAGGTCAAGCCGAGCGAAGCGAGAACACTCTCTGCCATAGGCAAAAGCAGCTCGCTTTGCGTAAGTCCGTTGTTTATGCTGTATGAGGCAAGTATACGCTCACCGTCACTCACCGCGACGGAGGCTATCTTTGCCGTACTGTCAAAGGTTAAGGTTATCATCGTTTATCTTTCCCGAATTGTATTAAATCAGATTTCCGAGGTCGATCTCTATATCGCGAAGCCCCTCTTCGGCTGTTTTATCCGAGGTCAGGCGGCTTATTCTTACTCTTACGGTATCCTCGGGAAGAAAATCCGAAATATTTTCCGACCATTCACCGAGCGAGTATCCGTCCTCCTCTATTATATCGTCATAGCCTATTGAATAAAGATCGTCACCGTCCGTTATACGGTAAAAATCAAAGTGATGCACGCGCCGCCTGCCGCGGTATTCGTTCAGCACCGTGTAGGTAGGGCTTTTTACGTTCCCTATCCCGAAATGCGAGCAAAATCCGCGCGAAAACGCGGTCTTACCAACGCCCATTTCTCCGTATAGGGCAATAAACGCGCGGTCAATGCCTCGCTCATCAAGCAGCGCGGCAAGCTCCTTTCCGATGCGCTCGGTGTCCTCAGCGCATGCGGCTCTGTATTTTTTTATCATATCGTCACCTATATCTTGCCTATGTACGTATCTTTAGCACCGCCGAGCAGGAATTCAAGCAGCTCTCCGTAGCCCTCTTTTGCCTCAGACGACGGCTCGCGCCGCCTGATAGCCCGAAGAAGAGTATTCTTCGGTGTGTCCTCAGGGTCAACAAGCTCAGTAGCATTCACCTCGTAGCCGAAAGCGGCAAGCCGCTCTAAGCGCAGGGCATCGGTCAGCGCATCGCAAAGCGTGCGGCGCAGCTTTGGGTACTTGGTAACAAATCCAAGAGTCGGCGCGGATATCAGGTGCGACAGCTCGCGTTGACAGCAGGGGGTTGAAAGTATAACCTTTGCCGAAAGCTTTACCGCTGTGTCAAGCACGATATCCGTAGCAACGTCACACGCGTGCAGGGATATTACCATGTCGGGTGTTCTATCCTTTGGGGTGTTTGTAATATCATCGGTTATGAAATGCATATTGTTAAAGCCCAGCTGCCGCGCCATCGCACAGCAGAATTCCATAACGTCACTCTTGAGGTCTATACCAAGCATGTATACCGACCTCTTTTTTATTTCGGTAAGGTAGTAGTATACGGCGAAGCTCAGATAGCTCTTTCCGCAGCAAAGGTCAAAAACGGTCAGCTCACCCTCCGAGGGCAGCTCTCCGTACACCTCGTCAACGTATTCAAGAAATTTGTTTATCTGCCTGAACTTGCCTTGCTTTTTGTCATGCACGCGTCCGCCGGCATCGCTTATCCCAAGCTTTATGAGAAATTCCTCAGAGCCGCAGAGCATGCGCCGCTTCTGCCTGTCAAGCTCGCCCACGGCACGCTCGAAATCGGCACTCTCGCCCGAAAGCTTTCTCAAAAGCTTGTCGGCTCCGAGGGTAAGCTCACCGCGCTTGGTGCGCCTGTACTCGGCATCACCGAGAGTAGTGATAAGATTTATCTGAGCAAACTGTGGTATAAGCTCGGCAAGAAATTCCGAAAGCTCGCCTGCGCGCACGTTGCGCTGAGCCACCGTTGAGGTAGGCAGGGCGTATTCCACAGCGAGTATACGCTGGGAACGGTGTGCGCAAAGCCGCGCTGTGATACGCGTTACGTCATTTTTATCGGGCTTTGAAAATACGAGCTTTTTCAATACCTCTTTTGAAAATGAAAGCTCGATAAGCTCCTTAATATCAGCCATTTTTTTATTCTTCGCCGCCTTTGTCACCCTCAGTAGGAGCTGAAGCATCGGCATCTGTGAGCTCAGCACTCTTTTTCTTGCCGCCTATCGAGAACTTGCGCTCCGTACCCTTGGCTATCCTTGCAATGTTATCTCTGTGGCAGTAGATTATGATGAGCGCGATAAGCACCGTGATGAGTGCAACGATGCCGTCCACCGTTCCGTCAACACCGAAAATAAGCTCGGTATGTCCCGCAACAAGCAATGGATAGAGGAAGGCAACTGTTATAGAGCCGAGCGAAACGTATTTGCTCCATGCAACTATCGCGGCAAAAACAGCGATAAGTATAACGAATTCTATCGGGGTAAGCACAAGAGCCATAGCCGCAGTGCAAAGCACGCCCTTGCCGCCCTTGAAGCCGTAGTATATCGGGAGTATGTGACCTATGATAGAGAAGAAGCCGGCAATATATGCCATGGGCATATCGCAGTAAAGCTTTCCTACGCTGATACCGCGGAAATAGCAGAAGCCGCCGAGCACCGCACCTATGAATATAGCAAGCACGGTTTTCAGCACGTCACCGAGCAGGGTAAGCCCCGCAGCCTTTGCACCGTAGGTGCGCAGCGTATTCGTAAGACCCGCATTGCCGCTTCCATGACGTCTTATATCATCATTGTAAAATACTTTCGAAACAACTATAGCGGAATTTATACTGCCGAGCAGATAGCCTGCGATGCTTGCAATAAGTGCGAAAGCAACGGTGAGCACAGGCATGTGCCACTCCTCCGTGCATATCTGCAAGCCGTTTACAAGATAATCCCAAAGACCGCCTCTGTTAAGACTGAACATAACTGACCTCCAAATTTTAATGTGGAAATATGTTTATACCCAATAAGCAGGGTAACACATCGTAATTATACCGCAGAACTGAAGAAAAGTCAACAAATATATTGAATTTTACACGGAAATAATATATACTTATTGTATTAAAGGTTGGAGGGGCTTGCGTTGAGAGAGCAAATAAAGAGTATATTTTCGGGCGAGGGTATCGAATTCTTCGCAGCAAGGGATTACAGTGAGCTTTGCGAGATAAATCCCAGTCTCGGCAAGAGGTGCGGCATCACGGCAAGGAGCGCGTTCATATTTCTTGTGCCTTATTACGTCGGTGAGGGTAAAAATCTTTCCACCTACAGTACCTCGCTTGATTACCACATATATATAAGGGAGCTGACCGCGCGTATCATATCCGCGCTCTCCGAGCTATATCACGATGGGCATTTTGTGGGCTTCGGTGATCACTCCCCGATAGACGAGCGCCACGCAGCCCTCACATCGGGGCTTGGCATCGCGGGAGAAAACGGACTTCTGATAAATGAAAAATACGGTACGTATATCTTCATAGGGGATATAATAACGGATCTGTCCCCGGAGCGCGTATTTGCCTCTTTGCCAAAGCCCGTGTTAAGCTGCGAGGGCTGCGGAGCCTGCAAGAGCGCATGTGCAACGGGGATTCTTTCGGGCGAGAATCAGGAGTGTCTTTCCGCTATCACGCAAAAGCGCGGCGAGCTTAGCGAGGGCGAGGTTGCTCTCATGCGAAAACACGACACGGTATGGGGGTGCGACCTGTGCCAGAGAGCATGTCCGCATAATGCCGACCCCGTGATAACACCTATAGATTATTTCAAAAAAGACCGAATATCCGAGCTCACAACAGATAAAATAAACTCTATGAGCGATGAGCAGTTCCGAGAGCGTGCCTTTGCCTGGCGCGGCAGGGCTGTGGTGCTCCGCAATCTTGCGAAGCTTGATTATTGAAAGGAAGGAAAGTAATAAAATGGAAAACAGGACCGAAAAAAAGCCTAAGGTGACTCTCAATCCCGATAAGGCTGTAGTTGACGCTATCCGCGAGGGTCTGGCTGCAAAGGGCGGATATTGCCCCTGCAAGCTTGGCAGAGAAGAGCGCAACAAATGTATGTGCGAGGAATTCCGCGCGCAGATAGCCGATCCCGATTACGAGGGATTTTGCCACTGCATGCTTTATTACAAGTCAAAGTAAAAAGTAAAAAATATCGGAAATATCAAAAAAGTTCAAAAAACCTCTTGACATAGCGAAAGTGATGTGTTAGAATAATACCCCTCGCACAATAAAACAAAAAGCACTTACGGATTTTTTAACCATAAGTGCTAGCTATTGTTTGCATTTGCGTCGGTTTAGCAGTACATTGAGTTCGCGTTCATGAACGCATAGATCATTTCACCGTGCTGCTGCTCCTCTGACTGAATGTGCGAGAGCATTTTTCTTGCGGCAGGTGATTTGAACTCGAATATACCCGTGTCATACACCGATGATACGTGCTTTTCGGTAGAGAGCATATCGGAGAGAATAAACTGATCGCACTTTTTATCCTCAGGATTGGAATATACCGAGCCGCATGCAACGCAGTGCTCGTTGTTAGCCGAGATAGAGGACGGTGCCGCAGGCTCGTTGCCTGCAATCATGGAGTTGATGTTTTTGAGGTGCTCGCGCTCTGTGTCGCATATCTTTGTGAGAAGAGCTTTCAGCTCCGAGCACTTAGCTTCATCCGCATAGCGCGAATATTTCTGAATACACAGCTCCTCAGCACCCTTCATGTCCTTTAACAGATCGCTTTCCTTACTTGTAAGTATCATACCTTACGTGACTCCTTTCGTATTTGGTAATTTTATTATTCACCGCGGATGGAAAGTTTATACATCATAGCCGTAAGAGAGTCGAACACGTAAGCCTACGGCCGGACAAAATGAATGGTGATATGCCATTTTGCAAGAAAAAATGACATAAGAAAAGTCGAAAAATTGTTCAATTTGTTTTTCTGCATTTTTGTCTGCCTATGATTTTTGTGCAAAATCCCCAAAAAGTTTGTCACATTATTGCATTTACAATTTTTGAAAACGGTGCTATAATAGTACTACAGATAAAAGTATCTGTCAAAGGAGAATTGTAATGTTCATCAGTGCGGATTGCTATTATGAGATATATCTCAAGGGCAAGGATGAAAAAACAGTCGGTGCGGAGGTTGAAAAGCTCAGGCGCGAGATCGCGCGTCTGAAAGCGAAAATGGAGTCTCCTGCTTATGCAACGGAAATACATCCGTATCCGTCGGAGATAACGGAAATATCGAAATATCGCGAGTATCTTTGGCAAGCGCTTCGGGAGCTTTCGGGTTTTCGGGGTGGGCAGCTTTCCTCGGTGCTTACCGCTGAGGAGGGGGCTGATTTGAGTTTTGAAGAGAACGTTCCCAAAATATCAACGGTAACGCTCAATATGGGCAGATTTTTGCAGTATAAGTATGAGCTACAGCTCAGCGATTGCTGTGCCGTGCTGTCAGCATTACATATAGGCTCGGAGCCTACCTCGTGCGATATAGACCGAGGCGAGGCAATAGCGCAGATACGCGAGCTTCATCTCGGTGAATGGCAGGACAGCTATAACGCCGAGCGCTTCGGATTTACCGTAAGCGAGCCTACAGGGTGGAAGCTGCGTATTGATTACAGCGATAACGTGCCGTCAAGATATTATGAGGGCTTGGGAGCCTTTCCCTATAACTTTAATCTGCTTTGCCGCCTTATGGGAGTAGATTAGCTTGATATCTGTCCTCGTTGTGTTCGGGACCCGTCCCGAAGCAATTAAGATGTGTCCTGTGGTAAAGGAACTTAAAAAAAGAGGAAGCTTTAAAGTAAAGGTAGCAGTCAGCGGTCAGCATCGGGGGATGCTACGGCAGGTTCTTGAATACTTTGGCGTAGTTCCCGATTATGATCTTGATATAATGAAGCTCGGGCAGACGCTTTTTGATATAACCGCCTCCGTGCTTGACGGTATCGGTGCGGTCATAAAAGCCGTTATGCCCGACATTGTTTTGGTTCACGGAGATACGACAACTGCCTATGCCGCAGCTCTTGCGGCGTTTTACCTCGGAGTGCCGATAGGGCACGTTGAGGCGGGCTTGCGTACCTATGATATGAGCAGCCCATACCCTGAGGAATTTAATCGCGCATCAATAGCTCTGATCGCAAAATATCATTTTGCGCCTACGGCTCTTGCGGCAAAAAATCTTCTCTCCGAGGGCAGAAAAAACGTGTACGTTACGGGCAACACCGTGATAGATGCGCTGAGGGAAACCGTGCGCGAAAATTATTCTCACCCCTTGCTTGACGGTATGGGAGGCAAGCATCTCGTTCTTCTTACTGTACACAGAAGAGAGAACCTCGGTGCTCCTATGCGCTCGGTGTTCAGAGCCGTGAGAGAAACCGTGCGGAAAATCCCCGACACAGTCTTTATCTATCCTGTACACAGCAATCCCGAAATACGGAGAATAGCAAATGAGGAGCTTTCGGGGCTTGAAGCTGTGAGGATGACGGAGCCCCTCGCTACCGTGGATTTTCACAATATCCTTGCCGCCTGCCGCCTTGTGCTTACCGATTCGGGCGGAGTACAGGAGGAGGCTGCCGCGCTGGGCAAGCCAACCTTGGTGCTGAGGGAGCATACCGAGAGGGAAGAGGGCGTTTTGCTTGGCACGTCACGACTTGTCGGCACGCGCGAGGAGGATATACGGGCAGCCTTGCTGCAGCTTTTGCACGAGGCACCCTGCGAGAATATTAAAACACAAAATCCGTACGGTGACGGTAATGCCGCGCGGAGAATAGCGGATATACTTGAAAAGAAAGGAGAATACGATGTCTAATATATGGCATGATATTTCGCCTAAACGCATAACACCGAATGATTTTATATGCGTTATAGAAATATCTAAAGGAAGCAAAAAGAAATACGAGTTGGATAAGGAAACAGGATATATTATTCTTGACAGAATACTATATACCTCAACGCATTATCCCGCCAATTACGGCTTCATTCCCAGAACTTACGGAGATGACGGCGACCCCCTTGACGTTCTTCTGCTCTGTGCCGAGCCCCTTGAACCGATGTCCTTGGTGCGCGCATATCCCATCGGAGTTATTTCGATGATCGATAACGGCAGAAACGATGAAAAGATAATCGCCATTCCATATAAGGATCCGAACTACAATCACTACACGAACATCGACGAGCTTCCCGCTCACATTTTCGATGAGATGCGCCATTTCTTTGCCGTTTACAAAAATCTTGAAAATAAAACGACGGCTGTAAACGAGGTAAGCCCCAAGGAGGTAGCGCTCAAGGTAATTTCGGATGCGATAGATAATTACGTGGAAAAATTCTGTAAATAAAAAGGGAATTCCGAGCCGTAATGAACAGCTCGGAATTTTCTATACCTTATTTATGTATTACAGCTCGAATACCTTGGATATATCAGCATTTTTGATCATATCCGAAACGGTATCAAGAGTTACGCGCTCACCGCAGCCGAGCTTATGCTCAAGCTCCGTTACAGCCCACCACATCAGCTGCTGAAGCTCACCGCGGTTGAGTCCGCGCTCGCGCAGCTTACCCTCGGAAATGCACTCGCTCTTTTCGACGGCGATTGCCGAGCATCTTACGTAATCCTCTATGCAATCGAGTATCTCGGCATGCTCCTCATCGCAGATATCGTACAGATTGAGCGAGAGCATAAGGAGCACCGCTATAAATTTATCAAGGTAGATATCGTGTACCTCTTTACATTCGGTAAAGTAGCCAACCTCGGAAAACGCACGGTATATTCTGTTGTAGGGGCTTGCTTGGGATTGCATGCCCGGAACGAAGCTTTTGTAAAATGCACGGGAAAGCTCCTCGCGCAGCTCGTTTTTTGCACCGATATAGTCTATCTTACGGTTTTCATCGTTATTCATCTGAGCTTCGTTGAAAACCAAAGCGCCGTGTGCACGGTTTCTTGCCGCAAAATGTATAAGCTCGTCCTTTATATGGCGCACCTCACAGTCGAAAAGCTCGTGCGATATAATAGCAAGGAAGCTCTTTTTTGCGCCTACCAGGCCGTGCTTGCTGACGTAAGTGAGATTTCTTGTAAAAAGCGTGCTCAGCTTACTGCTGGCGGTTGACGCACCGTACGGAATAAATTCATCCCACAACACTCTTGTGAACATAGCCTTGAATTCCTCGTCCTGCCTTATTGCGGTATCGAGCTTTACCATTTTATTTTCGGGAGTGGAGGTTCTGTAAACAAAGGAGTCACCCAAGACCGATTTTATGACCTCGCCTACGGAATTTATAGAAACGGAGGTCAGAGGACGGATGTTAGTTTCAGTTGGCATAAATTTTCACCGCACTTTCAAAAAAATACACAATAAATGAAAAATCAAACACAAAAAATGCAGCTCTCCCGCACTTGCAGCACAAAAAAATAGGGAGTATAATATAAGTGTAAGGGAACAGAGCGAGCGGCACTTTCACAATATGTCTAATTTTAGCATATTATTTTGCAATTGTCAAGAGTGCTGCAGCCGCGTGACCTGCAAAGCACAAGCACCAAACCGACAAAGGAGTGATAAAACATGAAAACAACAAACAAATTACTGGTAAAGCTTCTTTCGAGATACTATCTTACGGTAGCACTCGGCTGTGCCTTTCTGACAGAGGCGGACAGGCATGAGGCTTTCGAAATTCTCAAACGCATCTACTGCCGTGAGAATGATGAGCAGCTTGCAAAATACGAGCAGCTCTCCGAAAATGCGCCTTACGGCAAAATGATGACCCTCGCGGATTACGAGAGGGAGTGCAGAATTATTGAATATTCCACGCTTGTCGGTTCAAAAATGGAGCTTACGGCGGAGGATAGAATAATTCTCGCTGCCAAAGGCGAGGCACTGCGCTACAAGCAGCAGATAGTTACCTTTGGCGCAAACTTTACCTCCGATGCTCTCACCGAGCAGCTGCTTGAGGCATCCTCAAAGGGTAATATACATGCCCTCGGTGTGTTTGCCTTTATGGAGCACTACGGCATAGGTATCGGAATGAACAAGCGGCGCGCGGAGCGCAACGTTGAAAAGGCAGTTCGCTGGAACGACCTTGACGCCATACTTCTCGGACTTGAAATCTATCCCGAACGCTCTGATATGTATATGTCGAAGCTTGTGACGGTGTTCCGCGGTGACGATGAGCGCGAAATGCTCTCCGAGATAGCGGCTTTCCGCGGTGCGAATATCCCCGATGCAAGGGATAAAAACACCACCCTTATGGAAAAGGCTTTCCTTATCGGTGCTGTCGAGAGGGAAAAGTACGAGGTCAAATTCGCTTCCTTTATCTATACGGACGTTATGAGATATGAGGATAAATCAAGGATCATAACCAACTACAAAAAGGAAAGCGCCCCGATCTACGATGATATACCCACTCACATAGATATGGCGGATGCCATAACCTTAGACTATTCCGCACTTGAGGGGCTGAAGCTTTGCCGCGAGGGTGAGATACGCAAGATAAAGAGAAATCTTGTTGCCGCTCATACAAGGCGCAATAAGTTCTACCGCCCCCTGCTTATCGAATGTCGCGATCGGTACGTGCTTGATATGTACAAGCAGGCTATCATAGCGGCACTCGGTGATACTCCCGCAGTAATGCTCGATGCTTCGCTCTTTACAGGCGCAGACCTCTCCGAGACAAAGGATAACGTTTTCCTGCGCTCGGTCTCCGACAGCGGAAAAATGGCAACCGCATTCTTCATCGAAAGCTGTAACGCTCTCTCCGAGGGCGGAGCAAAGGAGCTTTCTCAGTACGTAAGAGGCGATCTGAGAGGCGAGTTCAGACTCAATTACCCTCAGGTAACTATAGACCTGTCGCCCTGCCTTATGGTACTCTTTGCCGAGGGCGAGTGTGCCGAGGCTATTTCGGATATGTGCGACGTTGTGAGAGTCGGTGCCGTAAGCACCGAGGAAAAGGAAGCGGTAATACGCGATATCCTCGATTACAAGAGATGCTGTTATGGACTGGAGAAGCTCACCGTTACCGATGAGGTCATGCGCACGCTTGCCGCAAAGAGCACGGATGATATCAGCGACCTTTCCGACGAGTTTGCAAAGTACGTTGCCTGCGAGGGCTGTGCAAAAGAGGTAGACACAGACGTGCTTTCAGCAGTTGTCAAGGATATGAGAGCCGGCTCTGTCAAGTTCGGATTTTGAGATAGGGGGATTTAGAAAATGATCAGACCTGATTTATATGAAAACTATGAAAATACCCGAGTAATACATTACAGTGAGCTTGACGAGATCATGGGTCCGGGAGTCGCATGGGATGGGCTGGAGGATACCGAGCTTTCGGGAATTCCTCTTGATATACAGAGGAGGGAGGACGGAAAGCTCTACGTCCACACCATCCCCGACACTCACGTGCTGACAATAGGAGCAACGAGATGCGGTAAAACGCAGTCCTTCGTTATTCCCTATGCAAAGTTCCTCACGATGCGTAAAAACAAGTGCAGCATGGTGCTGACAGACCCCAAGCTGGAGCTTTTCCGCGCCCTGTCTCCCACCCTTATCAGGCAGGGCTACCGAGTAATACACCTCAACTTCACCGACAGCGAGAACAGTGACCGCTGGAATCCTCTCTCCAAGATATACGACATATATCAGGAGTATGCAACGGTGGAAGACCGTGTAAACGCCGTGGTTGAGGGCGAGGATTACTACAACGAGTTCTGCGGCCGTATATACCGCGATCTTCATTCGCTTGAATGTGCGATAAATACGAAGAAGAGAACTCTGCTTGCAAAGGTGCAGTCAAAGGTCGAGGAGCTGGCGCAGATACTCTGCGAGGCGGGAAGCGATAAGGACATCACCTGGATGAACGGTGGACGCGCTATTTTCAAGGGCATAATCTACGCAATGCTTGAGGACAGCGTTCCCGGTGGCAAAAATCCTCTTATCACAAGAGAAAACTTTTCCTTCGACACTCTTCTCAATATCTTTGACCGCATAGGCGGCTCACGCTGCGATTTTACCGACCGCTACTTTAAACAAAGAAATAAAAAGACATCTCTTGCGTATAAGGAGGTTGCAAAATATCTGTTCATTAAGGCAGAGGTAACGAGGGACGGCTTCGTTTCTACCCTTGCAACCGCTATGACAAAGCTCAAGGACGGTGCAATACGCGATATAACCTGCGCTAACACCTTTGAATTCTCCGAGTTCGAGGACGGTGGCCGCCCTGTTGCGATATTCATTTCAATGAAGGACGAAACCAAGCTTTATTACGACATTATAAGCCTCTTCCTCACCGACCTTTATTCAACTCTCATCGACATGACGAGAAAGAATGATAACCGCCCCCGTAAAAATCCCTTCTACTTTATACTTGATGAGTTCGGAAATATGCCCGAATTCAGGGATTTCGATACCGTTGTCAGCTCATGCGGCGGAAGAAATATATGGTTTTGGCTGGTTATTCAGTCCTATGCACAGCTCAAAAACGTCTACGGAGATAAGTCTGAGGTAGTAAAGGACAACCTGAACATGCATATCTATCTCGGTACGAATAACCCCGAAACGAAGCAGTCGTTCTCCAACGAGTGCGGCAGAAAGTCGGTAATATCACCGCTTTCAGCATTGAACGGAGACGGTGAGTTTATCGACCATTACGTAAGGGAAGAGGTAGCTGCTGTTCCCGTCAGCCGACTTTCCAAAATGGAGATAGGCGAGTGCATCATCACAAGAATGAATGCTGACGTCGTATGGTCAAGGCTTGAAAGATATTACACCTGCCCTGAGATGATAGAGGAGCCGAATGAAAAATGCCGTTACGTCAGTAGCTTCGAGCCCGGCGATCCTAAATACGAATACAACCTTTCCGCGGTAGATGATGATGACGATGATGACGATGATCTCTTCTGACGTGTACGTAAGCCCCGAGGGTAAAGGGGGAGATGGCAGGATACTCCTTACAGGCGATACACACGGTGAGCGAGGCCGCTTCAACCCGAACTCTATGAGTGGGGAATTCGAATTCGGCGAGAGGGACGTTCTGATAGTTACGGGAGACTGGGGTTACGTTTTTCTCGACAATTTTGATGAGCGCAAATATCTTGACGAGCTTGAAGGAAAGCCGTATACGATAGCGTTTGTTGACGGAAATCACGAAAACTTCCCCGCACTCCGTGCTTATCCTGAGGAAATATGGTGCGGCGGCAAGATACACCGCATCAGAAAAAATATTATTCACCTTGAACGCGGTCAGGTCTTTAATATCCTTGGCAGGACGGTGTTCACAATGGGAGGCGCATACAGCATAGACAGAATGATGCGCCGCCGAGGATACTCCTTCTGGGATGAAGAGCTTCCCTCGGACGAGGAATATAAATCGGCAGCGGAAAACCTACGCAAGTGCGGAATGAAAGTGGATATCATAGTGACTCACACCGCACCGCGCGAGATAGTCCGCAGAATGGGCTATGAGAGTGCCTATGAGGAGCTTGAGCTTGAGGGCTTCCTTGAATGGATCATGTACGAGGTGGAATTTTCGGATTGGTACTTCGGCCACTTTCATATTGACCGTGATATTGATGAAAAATTCCATGCACTTTTATTCGACGTAAAGGAGGCGAGATAGCCTGTGTTTGATAAATTTTTTAAGAAAAACGACGAGAAGCGCGAAAAGACCGTAAAGCTTCCAAAGGAGCTTGATACGGCGTATTCCGCACTGAAAAAATATCTTATAGGAAAAGAATTCATAGCGCTGCCCGAAATACAGGCTATTGTCGGTGTTACTTACCCCCACGCGAGACAATTGCTTGCCAAGCTTCGCGAGGATCAGATAGTATACGGTGATGCCATAGGTCTGAAATTCGCGGTAAATTCGCTCTTCCTTTCCGCAAAGGAGCTCGGCCGCAATGAGGCTGTGTATATAAGAGCGATACTGGATGACTCGGATATTAACGTGCTGAAGGCATTCAAAAACGGCACCGATGCCGATGAGATAAGTCGCGCGCTTTACGCTACTATGATAAACGAGGGCATTATATCCGAGATGTGTGAAAAGCTGTACCTGAATTACGACGTAAAATCGATTGAGATGCTTTCGGAGCTGAAGCTTACCGATGACGATTGGTTTGTCGAAAAGGTAGTATCCGAGATAGCGGCAGTCGCCCTCAAAAGCGGCGGTGAGGTCGAACGTCAGCTCCCGAAGCTGAGAGCGGTTTCGGATGATATAAAGGACCTCGCGCTTGCACGTATAATCGAGTGCCGCAAATCGCGTACAGAGGCTAAGCCGATAAGAAAAAATCTTGTAAGCGAGAGGCTGAAATACAGATTTATAGAAAAGATCATACGCGAATTTGACTTTGATACCACAGAGGAATACGTAAGGATAATTCGCGAGGACATGACACTGCTTCGCCGCTCGGGACTTTATAGCAGTGAGCTTTATCTGGCGCTGAGGCTCGCCAAGGAGGAGCTTGAAACGCTTACCATAAAGGCTATCAAGGAAATCAAAAATATGATAGAGGATTGATATTTCATGGATGCAGAGAGCAGAGAATTAACGGACAAGCTGAGAGATATAATAAACAGTGCCGAGCGAATTGTATTTTTCGGCGGTGCAGGTGTTTCCACCGAGAGCGGTATTCCCGATTTCAGAAGTGCTTCGGGACTTTACAGCACCGAGAGCGGCTACTTTCCTGAGCAGATGCTGCACGAAAGATTTTTCCGCACTCATACCGAGGAATTTTACAGCTACTACAGAGCGAATATGATATACAGGGATGCCGAGCCCAACGGTGCTCATAAGGCACTTGCATATCTTGAGCGGCAGGGCAAGCTCACCGCGGTTATAACTCAGAACATTGACGGGTTACACCAAGCGGCAGGCTCGGAAAACGTTATCGAGCTGCACGGTACCGTGCATGAAAACTATTGCACCGAGTGCGGCAGGAGCTACGACCTTGATTACATTACGGCTACTGATAGAGTTCCGCTCTGTGAGTGCGAGAGCTGCCGCGGTGTGATAAAGCCAAAGGTAACGCTTTACGGTGAGGCTCTTGATACCGCGAGCTTTGAACGTGCATCTTTGGCGGTAGGGGCAGCTGACGTGCTTATTATCGGCGGTACCTCGCTCACAGTTTTTCCCGCGGCGTACCTTGCCGCTGATTTCGGCGGTGAGCATCTTATCATCATAAACAAAAGCCCGACTCCATATGATGATGAAGCCGAGCTTGTGATAAGAGCACCGATAGCCGAGGTTCTTACCGAGGCTGTAATGCCGTAATAAAAATCTGTTATTATGACAAGGCTATAATTCGTTATTTAGATGCGGAATACGGCAGTGCTTTTATCAGAGATCGTAACCGTTTCGTAAAGGACTGAGGCGAAAAGGATTGTAACTAACATATTTTGTTAAAATCAAGGTCGAGGCTGTCTCATAAATTCTTAATGAGACAGCCCCCGTGCTTTATATTTGTGAGTATCAGTTTTCCTCGCTATCCTTGAATTCCTTAAACTTTTTCTTTTCCTCAGCTGCGTATGCAACGTAGTTTACAACTCTGTTGAGCGCGTAAGTGATAAGGATTATAACACCGATAACGATGAAGATGCAAAGCATGCCCTTCCACATGTATTGCAGGGAGCTTACAAATCTCGGGAAATCGATGCTGATTTCAATACCTTTTGTTGCCTCACCCTCGGTTACCGCATCGCCTGCATCAGCTGCGGGTGCTCCCTCAGCGAATGCCGAAATAGCGAAAACGGAGAACATAAGGAGAACGGAAAGCAGCAGTGCAAAAATCTTTAAATTTCTTTTCATTTGCAAATCCTCCTTATCAGATCAAGGGGAGCATGAAGCTCATTATCAGACCGCCTGCGATAACCGATGCGATCTGACCCGAAACGTTTACACCAATCGACTGCATAAGCAAGAAGTTCTGCGAATCAGCCTCAAGGCCCATCTTATGAACAACTCTTCCCGACATGGGGAATGCGGAAATACCTGCCGCACCGATCATGGGGTTGATCTTCTCTTTGAGGAAGAGGTTTAAAAGCTTTGCGAAGAGAACACCGCCTGCGGTATCGAAGATGAATGCGAAAAGACCGAGACCGAGAATGAGCAGAGTGCTCCAGTTGAGGAACAGATCAGCCTGCATCTTTGTAGCGATCGTGATACCGAGGAATATCGTTACAAGGTTTGCAAGAACCTTCTGTGCGGTTTCGGAGAGAGAATCAAGCACGCCGCACTCGCGGATGAGATTACCGAACATAAGGAAACCGACAAGAGCAACCGACTCGGGAGCAACAAGACCTGCAATAACGGTGATAACGATGGGGAAACATATCTTAACAAGCTTCGAAATATTCTGAGGCTTGTAGGGCATGCGTATTTTTCTTTCCTTTTCTGTCGTCATAAGCTTGATAACGGGAGGCTGTATGATAGGCACAAGAGCCATGTAGGAGTAAGCCGCAACCATTATCGCACCCGTGATAGCAGAATCACTGCCGAGCAGCTTCTGTGCTACTACTATAGCGGTAGGACCGTCAGCCGCACCGATAATACCTATCGAGGCTGCCTCGGGAAGTTCGAAGAATATCGATGCAAGGCAGAACGTGAAGAATATACCGAACTGCGCCGCCGCACCGAATATCATAAGCTTGGGGTTTGAGAGAACAGGACCGAAATCGATCATCGCGCCGATACCTATGAAGAGTATCAGAGGGAACAGCTCGTTTGCAATACCTGCATTGAAGAGCGTCGTAAGAGGGCCTGCTTCACCGATAGCTCCCGAAAGCGGAAGATTGACGAGGATCGTACCAAAGCCGAGAGGAAGCAACAGGGTAGGCTCCATTTCCTTCTTGATCGCAAGGAAAATAAGAACTCCGCCGATGATCCACATCACAACGTGCTTCCACGAGAGCTGTAGGATAGTAGAATAGAGAATTTCCATTTTGTCTTTCCTTTACCTTTTCATAAAATTTCATATCGTGCTAGTATAACATATATACGGAAATACTTTGTTAATAAAGTGTTAACAAATTCCGATTTTACGAAAAAAATAAAGCTCAATCGACAAAAAATTATTTTACGGTGCAGTACATGAAGTTTTTTACCCCGAGAGGATTGGAGAAGAAGCCGTCAATTCGGCTGTCAAGCATATAAATGTCCGTATAGTAGTAAAGAGGGGTGATACAGCCCGTTGACATCAGAAGATCCTCTGCCTTGTGCATAAGCGCGTATCGCGTTTTGCTATCCGCCTCGCCCTTTATCAGCTCTATGAGCACGTCATAGGTCTCGCTCCACGTTTTGCCCTGTCTGTTGTATCCCGAGAGTCCGAGTTCTGTCAGGTCGAGGGAGTATATTGCTGCCTTGGCATGCTCTCCCTGCCCGAGTCCTACGTCGTTGTTCTCGGAATATGAGGTCCACATATCGAGAAAGGCTATCGGGTCGTTATAATCGGCAACCCAACCGTTTCTGGCAATAGTATAGTCTCCGCGCTTTCTGGATTCAAGGAAGGTTGCCCATTCCTGGTTTGAGAGTCTGAGAGTAATTCCGAGGGAGGCGAATTTTGACTGTATATATTCACCGACGGCTTTGTGCGTGTCTGAGGTGTTGTAAAGATAGGTAAGTGTGCCAACGTTGGTGAATTTACCCGCCCCCGTGTCGAATTTATAGTATTTTTTCAGCACGCTTACAGCATTTTCATACGCTGCTTCAAGCGCCTCTCTGTCAATGCCGTAATAGCCCCAGCTGCCCTCATCGGTGCGGTTGGCGTTCTGATAAAATTGGCTGCCGTCGTAGTCTGTCAGTCCGCTCGGAACAAAAGAGGTTGCGGGAAGCTGTCCCGCCTTGCCTATCTCTTCGCAAATATAATTCCTGTCAAGCAGTGCCGACAGTGCCGAGCGTATCTCTGTGTTGGCAAGCGCACGCTCGGTTGCACTGAGGGTGTTTTCCTTTGGGAGCAGATCGCGGTTTACGTTCCATATCGTGTAATAGGTGCCGAGCTGCGGCTCAATATAAAATTCATCCTTATAGTCCTCTTGCAGGGCGGGTATCTCATTGTTTGGCACGTTGTCTATAAGCTGCCACGTGCGGTTTTCGAAATTCGCAAGCATATTGTTCGCATCATCGGAAAGATAAAAATGAATGTTTTTCATTTTGACCGTGTCTTTGTCTATATAATTTTCGTTTTTCGTCAGCTTTATCACCGAGTCGTGCGCCCAGCTTTCCATAACGTACGGGCCGTTACCTATATAGGTCGCGGCATCGGTTGCCCAGCTCTCGTTTTTTACCGTCTCTTCTTTAACGGGGAAAAACGTGGGAAAGGCGAGCAGCTCATTCCAATAGGGCAGGTCGTTCACAAGCGTTACACTGAGAGTACGCGCCGCATCGTCTGCGGTGATAGCAAGGGATGCGCCCGAATCACCGCGCCACATTCCGTCGTAGCCTACAATGCTCTCAAACATATAGCTGTAATCTGCGGCAAGGGAGGGGGATGCGGCTCTGTTCCATGAAAAGGCAATATCCGAGGCGCGAAGCTCGCTCCCGTCAGACCAGCGAAGCCCCTCGCGCAGTGTGTAGGTGTAGGTTACAGTGCCGTCGTCATTCCTTTTCGGCTCGGGAAGAGCTTCTGCCATATTGGCGACAACGGCAAAGCTCCCATCCTCTTTCTTTGTCCATTTTGCAAGTCCTGAGAACAGGTGCGATATTAGCGTTGAGCCGTCTGTTGTGGAATTTTTCGCAGGATCGAGAGACTCAGGCTCGGACGATAAACAAACCGATAGCGTATCCGGGTCAAGCTTTCCGCGCCCTCTGCACGAAAAAAGCGAAAAAATCAAGTTTATGCAAAGCAAAGTTAGCAAAATCAGAGAAATAATTCGTTTCATAATCAATTTATCTCCTCAACTCTATGGCAAGCAGCAAAATGCCCGCGCTCGAATTCTCTGTATACGGGCGTTGCGTTTCTGCATACGTCGCGCACGTAGGGGCATCTTGTATGGAAAGGGCAGCCGCCGGGAATATTCAGTGGGCTGGGGATCTCGCCCGTGGGGGTTATGCGCACAGCTTTCGCTGCTTCTTTCGGGTCTGGTATAGGTACTGCGGAGAGCAGTATTTTAGTATAGGGATGAAGCGGCTTTGAAAACAGCTCCTCGGTGGCGGCAAGCTCAACTATTTTTCCGAGGTACATTACCGCGATCCTGTCGCTGATGTGGCGCACCACAAGCAGATCGTGCGCGATGAAGATATACGTCAGACCGAGAGTGTCCCGAAGTCTCTCAAACATGTTTATAATATCTGCCTGTACCGAAACGTCAAGTGCCGAAACAGGCTCATCGGCAACTATAAGCTCGGGTCCACCCGATATGGCGCGAGCTATGCCTATACGTTGCCTTTGCCCACCCGAAAATTCGTGCGCGTATCGGCTTGCATGCTCGGGTGATAGCCCTACCTCGGTCAGCAGCGACAGTACCTTTTCCCTCCGCTCGGCGGCGGAGGAATAAAGCTTGTGTATATCAAGTGGCTCAGCTATTATGTCGGCAACGGTCATGCGTGGATTGAGAGAGGAATACGGGTCCTGAAATACCATGGCGCATCTTCTCCTCAGTCGGGCTATGCTCGCCCCGGAGTCTATTCTTTCCCCGTCGAATATGACCTCCCCGCCGCTTGGAGGGTAAAGGTGCAGAAGCGTTCTCCCCGCCGTGCTTTTGCCGGAGCCGGATTCGCCTACAAGCCCCAGCACCTCACCGCGCAAAAGAGCAAAGGATATTCCGCTCACCGCGCGCAGCTTGACACGTCCCAGCACCCCATCGGTCACGTCAAAGTATTTTCTGAGATCTCTTACCTCAAGCAGAATGTTATCTCCCCTCAAATCCGCCACCTGCCTTTCTCATGGCCTCTCTTTGATTTACCCAACAGTTTGCCGTGTGTGTGTTGCTTATTGATACGGTGTATGGGAAAGAGTCGCGGCATATACGCATTGCCTCGCTGCACCTTGGAACAAACGGACAGCCGCGGGGCAGATCGGTAAGATCTGGCGGCGAGCCCTTTATCGGTGTCAGCGGCTTGCCCCGCGAGTCGGAGCGCGGAAGCGAGCGTATAAGCCCCTTTGTGTATTCGTGCGAGGGATGATAAAACAGCTCCTCGGTGCTTGCCGCCTCGCATATCTTTCCTGCGTACATGACTATAACGCGGTCACAAAGCTCAGCTATAACTCCGAGGTCGTGCGTTATCATGATTATTGCCATTCCGAGCTGCTTTTGCAAGGAGCGCATCAAGGCGAGTATCTCGGCTTGAATTGTAACGTCGAGAGCCGTTGTCGGTTCATCGGCAATCAGAATATCCGGCTCGCAGGCAAGAGCCATAGCTATCATCACCCTCTGCCTCATACCGCCCGAAAGCTCAAACGGATATTGCTTTATGCGACGCTCGGGGTCGCTGATATTGACAAGCTTCAGCATCTCAAGCGCACGCGCGGCGGCTTGCCGCCTGTCTCTGTCCGTGTGGAGTCTGATCGCCTCTTCAAGCTGAAAGCCGACGGTATAGGTGGGGTTGAGCGAGGTCATCGGGTCCTGAAATATGATAGATATTCTGTTTCCCCGTATACTCTTCATCTCATCCTCGGTGCAGCCTATAAGCTCCTTTCCCGATAGCTTGACGGAGCCTCCCACAATCCGCCCTCCGCGCGAGAGTATCTGCATCACGGAATAAGCCGTGACGGATTTTCCCGAGCCCGATTCTCCTACTATGCCGAGTACCTCGCCCGCTTCAAGCGAGAAGCTTACGCCGCGCACCGCAGGTATTTCACCGCGCTCTGTGAAAAATGATGTCCTAAGGTCATTAACTTCAAGTAAAGCCATTGATAATCCCTTTCTCCGATAAATTGTCGGGTAATATTTACGTGGCAGAGTATGACGGAATACACTGAAACACCGTAGGTATCACAGTCATTTATCGAGCCTTGGGTCGAAAGCATCGCGCAGACCGTCACCGAAGAGGTTAAGCGAAAGAACTATGAGAGATATTACGGCGGCAGGTATCAGAAGGCGCTCGGGATAAGAGCGCACACCGTCGAGCGCGGCAGAGGCAAGCGAGCCGAGAGACGGCATAGGAGCGTTGACACCCAGTCCGAGAAACGAAAGATAGCTCTCGGTAAAAATTGCAGACGGTATTTGCAGTGCGGTAGAGATTATTATGACACCGAGGCAGTTTGGCAAAAGATGCCGCCCGATTATTCTCGCGTGCGATGCGCCCGAGGCTCTTGCAGCCATGACGTATTCCTGCTCCTTCAAGGTCAGTATCTGTCCGCGTATCAGCCTCGCCATCGAAACCCAGAACAGCAGTGCAAAAACAAGGAAAAGGCTGATTATATTCGTTCCTATATCGGCAAGCGGTGTACCCTCAAGATCTATTGTCTGATTGAGCACCGATGAAAGAAGTATGACCATAAGCATGTCGGGCAGGGAATAGATCATGTCGGATATACGCATTATTACAGTGTCTACCTTGCCTCCGAAATACCCCGATGCGGAGCCCAGCAGCATGCCGAAGATAAGCACCGTTATGCTTGCAAAAAATCCGACGGCAAGCGAGATCCGCGTTCCGTAAACTATGCGTATAAAGTAGTCACGCCCTTGCTCGTCCGTTCCGAAAACGTGCGGAAAAACGAACTCGCCCGCCTCGCGCCGCGCCTCTTCCGTGCTGCCGTATTCAAAGGGGCCGAGATTATTGTATGATGCATCGTCAACTATCCCCTCACCGAGTCTTTCGTCGTACGAATACGGCCAGAATATCGGAAGCAATAGGCATAGCACCGATATCAGGGCTATGAAGATAAAGCTTGCCGTGGCGGTGCGGTTTTTCAGAAGCCGTCTCACCCCGTCGCCAAGATAGCTGCCGCCCTCGTGGACCGAGCTTCCGTATTCCTTTTCCTTGGAAGACAGAGGTATAAACGCATCGGGCGAGGCGGGATCGGTAATAAATTCTTTCTTTTCCATTGCTCACTCCAATTTAATTCTCGGATCGCATAGCTTGTACAGAATATCCGAGATAAGATTCATCAGCACTATCAGCACGGAGAGCACGATGGTAGTGCCCATTATGAGAGGGTAATCTCTGCCCGTAATACTGCCGACAAAGGCGCGCCCGATCCCCGGCACGGCGAATATCTTTTCTACAACGAGTGAGCCCGTCACGATATTTGCGAGCATAGGGCCGAAATAGGTTATTACGGGTATGAGCGCATTTCTCAGCGCATGGACGAAAATTATCCTGAATTTCGGCACGCCCTTGGCTCTTGCAACCCTTACGTAGTCCTGTTCAAGCACGTCAAGCATCGAGGAGCGCGTAAGGCGTGTGATATATGCCATAGGGTAAAGCGAGAGAGTTATGACGGGTAGCACAAGTCCACCCGGTGCCGCACCGTTCGCGGGGAAAATTCCGAGCTGTATTGCCAAAAACAGGAGCAGAAGAGTTCCCATGATAAAGGACGGCATGGAGACGAAAGCCGTTGTTGCCACCATTATCAGCCTGTCAGGGGCTTTGCCGCGCAAAATGGCGGCAAAAGCTCCGAGAGCTATACCCAGTGCTGCGGCGATGAGTGCCGCACCTGCACCCAGCGGTACCGAGGTGCGCATGCCGTCAGCGATGATGTCCATAACGGCTCTGCCCTCTTTTTTTATCGACGGCCCGAAATCGAAATCAAGGAATATTCCGCGAAGGTAGTTGAAATACTGAACGATAAGCGGCTTGTCAAGCCCGTATTTTGCTTCAAGCTCCGCTATTACCTCATCGGGCAGGTTCTTCTCGGCTTGAAACGGACCTCCGGGTACTGCGTTCATGATAAAAAAGGTAACTGTTATAACGGCGAACACCGTCAGCGCGGCGTAAAGAAGCCGCTTTGCGATATATTTTGCATCGGGAGAGGTAACGGCTGTCCTAAGGCGTTCAAATACGTCGCGAGCCTTGCTTCCCGTGCCCGACTCTTCTTTTAGAAAAAGCATTATTTTCTCCTATAAAAAACGCCCGTCTTTTGCAAAAGCCTAAGACGGACGTTATATTATTTAGCAGCGGGAAGCCCTTTAAGATAGGTGCAGAGCACCTCGGCATCCCCATCGAAATGATATGCAACAATTCCGAATTTATCAGCTCCGTTTATGTTTTTCAGACTGTCGTCTATAAACAGTGTTTCACACGGAGTCAGCTCAAATTTGTCGCACAGGTGTTGGAATATCTCAGCCGACGGCTTTACGCATCCCGCAACAGCCGAGAACACGTAGCCGTCAAAGCCCTCAAGTATAGGTATCTCTCTGTAATGCTCGGCAAAGGTCTCGGAGATGTTCGAAAGCAGATATACGCCGAAGCCTCGCTCGCGGCAGATCGCTAGCGCCTCTCTCATGCCCGATATTTCGGGCAGATTGTAGAGCCAACCGCGATATATTCGCTCGGCTGCCGCATGAAGTCTCTCGGGCAGTCTTTTTTTCACGTCCGAAAGCAGCTCGTCATCGCTTATCGTTCCCGCATCGAGCCTGTCCCAATAAAGCCTGTCGAATACTACCTCCGAGAGCTGACGGACGTCATTTTTATCCGAGACGTACACCTCGCACATATACCTTGGGTCGAAGCGCACAAGCACCTGACCGAAATCAAATACAACGTTTTTTATCACGGCTGATACCGGGGGCGGCTATTACTTTGACTCGCCCTTTTGCCTTTCATATTTAAGTATGCGGCGTTTTTGCCGCAATATACATGCATTATAGCATCGGCAGGGCTAAAAGTCAAGCACGAAAATCAAAAAATTCCGCTGAATTCTTACGCGCAGGACCGCATGAGTCGATGGAATTTTGTATATTTCCTTGCAAAAAATCCCCACACTCGGAATACGTTAGTACCCAAAAGGCAAAAATAAAGGGAGTAAAAACTAATTGAAGGTAAGTGTTTTTGTATATTTCCCACAAATCATTGTTAACTTTTTAACTTTTCTTGACAATTACTACTATGTATTTGTATAATAAACGTGTAACAAAAAGCAATCGACAGAATGGAGATTTATATGAAATTTTTTCTTAACGGAGTACACGTACCCCACAGAAAAAATACCCAAGATATGCAGGCGGTGAGAATGGCACCGCCGAAAGAGGTGGTAATACCTACCCTAATGCATATCGGAAAGCCCGCCACACCCATCGTCAAGGCAGGGGATGAGGTCTTTGTGGGAACGCTGATAGCGGAGCAGAACGGATTTGTTTCTTCTCCCGTATATTCAAGTGTTTCGGGTAAGGTAAAATCTGTTGGAGAAATTTTTTCGCCGAGCGGAATAAAATGTCAGGCGATAACGATAATTTCTGACGGAAACATGACCCCCGCCCCCGATATAGCACCACCCACAGTTGAAACTAAGGCCGATCTCGTTGCAGCGATACAGAAGAGCGGTACCGTAGGTCTCGGAGGCGCAGGCTTCCCCTCGCACGTCAAATTTAATATTCCCGATGATAAGAGCGTTGATACGCTCGTTATAAACGGAGCCGAGTGTGAGCCTTATATCACAAGCGATACGAGAACTATGATAGACAAGGCGGACGATATGCTGCGAGGCATCCGTGCCATTGCGGATATTCTTAATATCGGGCGCGTGATAATCGGAATAGAAAACAACAAAGAGAAAGCCATAGCAAGCATGAGGGCGCTTTCAAGCGAGGATCCCCGTATAGAGGTATGCGTGCTTCCGAGCCTGTATCCGCAGGGCGGAGAAAAGGTGCTTGTGTACCATACTCTCGGCAGAGTAATTCCCGCAGGCAAGCTTCCGCTTGACGTTGGCTGTATAGTTTCCAACTGTACAACGGTTGCGTGTATCGGCGGATATCTGAAAACGGGTATGCCGCTGGTTTCCAAGTGCATCACGGTGGACGGCGGTGCGCTCAATTCGCGCGGAAACGTCATAGCACCCATAGGCACGTCGGTTTCGGACGTTTTTGAATTTATCGGTGGGCTTCGCGAGTTTCCGCACAAGGTGCTTCTCGGCGGCCCTATGATGGGCGTTGCAATAAGCACTCTCGACACTCCCGTTATGAAAAACACAAACGCTATTCTTGCTCTGACAAACGATGAGATAAGAGAGAAGGAGCAGACTGCCTGCATCCGCTGCGGAGCATGCGTCAGCCACTGTCCGCTCTCGCTCAATCCGCAGGGCTACCTGAGGGCGTTCAGAGCTAACAAGCTTGAAGATCTTGAACGTATGCGAGTTGATATTTGTATGGAGTGCGGCTGCTGCTCTTACATCTGTCCGACAGCTCAGCCCTTAGTAGAGACCAATAAGCTTGCAAAAGCACTTCTGCGTAAGAAGAAAGAAAATGAAAAAAATAAGTCACAGGAGGGAAATAAAAATGTCAAATAAGCTCCATATAAGCGTGTCTCCGCATATTTCCTCTCCGAGAACGACCGCATCCATAATGCTTGACGTTCTTATAGCTTTGCTGCCTACCACCGTCGCAGGTATAATAATATTCGGTATACGCTCGCTATTCGTTGTTATGGCATCGATGGCGGCGTCGGTACTCGCAGAATTTATCTTTTGCCTTGTGACGAAAAGAAAGAATACAGTGTCCGATCTGAGCGCTGCGGTGACAGGGCTTCTGCTCGCACTCAATCTGCCTGCCAATATTCCGATCTGGCAAACGGTTATCGGAGCTGCGTTTGCGGTGCTTTGCGTAAAATGCTTCTTCGGCGGCATAGGTCAGAATTTTGCTAACCCCGCTATAACGGGAAGAATATTTATGATAGTTGCTTTCACGAACACGACTGCGGCTGCGTTCCCGACCTCTGTTGATACAGTAGGCGGTGCAACTCCGCTCGTATCGCTCAGCGAGGGCGTAGTGCCGAGCCTTACCGATCTTCTGATAGGGCTTCGCGGAGGTGCTATCGGTGAGGTATGCAGCATCGCGCTCCTCATAGGCTTCGTTTACCTGCTTGTGCGCCGCGTTGTACGTCCCTTTGCTACGATTTCGTTTATCCTTACGGTATTCCTGCTTACGCTCTGGTATGAGGGCGGTGATGCAGTGGCGGCACTTGCATGGTGCATGTCGGGAGGACTTCTTCTCGGTGCTATCTTCATGGCAACCGATTACGCCACAACTCCGATAACCGATATGGGTAAGCTGATCTTCGGTGTAGGTTCGGGACTCATTACGGTACTTATAAGATTTTGGGGAAGCTATCCCGAGGGCGTTTCCTTTGCGATACTCATTATGAATATCCTTACTCCCTATATTGACAGACTTGTTCAAAGAAAGCCGTTCGGAGGTAAGATAAAATGATGAGATCTGCAAAAAGCGTTATAACTCTTTCGGCAATATGTCTTATACTTGCGGCTCTGCTTGCACTTGTAAACGCGATAACGGCTCCCGTCATTGCGGATAACGAGCGTGCGGCATCCGAAAAGGCGCTCCTTGTCGTTTATCCCGACGGCTCGGGCTTTGAAAAGGTCGAGCTCGGCTCCTATCCGAATATGCCGAAGGCGGTTACGGAAATACAGAAGTCATCGGATGGCGGCTACGTTGTAAAGCTTACGACCTCAGGTCATAAACCGGGGCTTGTTATCATGTGCGGTATCGACCCCGAGGGTACCGTTGTCGGTGCTGTATGCCTTGCATCCTCCGAGACGTACGGTAAAGAAAAGACCTACGGTGATACGCTTATCGGTAAAGATATCGGAAGTATAGACGCTGTCGATACCATAGCGGGTGCAACAAAGACCACTCAGGCGTACAAGAACGCGGTAAAGGATGCGCTCGGTGCCGTTGAAATACTCGGCGGCGGCAGCTTTGACAACAGAACAGAGGAAGAAATAGCCTTAGATGAGGCTCTTCCCGAGGCAAACGGAGAATTCGTGCCCGTGTTTGTGCCGGAGGATATCGAGGGGCTCACGGCTCTGTTCCGTGCCGGTAACAATTCAGGATACGTTTTCGTGTTCGGTGACACCTATATAGGCACGGACGGTGACGGAAATGCAAAGACCTCGCTTGATTCGGAATACGCAAACAGTCTTGCCGAAAAGCTTGACAGTATATTGAACGTAAAGACCGAGTCACTTTCGGTTGAGGGGCTTTCCGAAAAAATTGCATCGGTAGAGCGTACCGAGGGCGGCTCCTATATCTTCACCGTACTCGCAGAGGGCTACGGCATCAAGGGTAAGAAATACCCCTCGGGCGAGCATATCGTGATAAAAATTTCGGTAAGCCGAGAGGGCAGAATAATTTGCTGTACTACGGTATCGGAGGCTGAAACGGAGGGCGTCGGTGACGTTTGTGCAGAATACGATTTCTATAAAAGATACAACGGAACGACAAGCGAGACGTATGATGAGGTCGATGCGGTCAGCGGAGCAACGGTGACGTCTGTCGGTTACACCGAAGCGGTAGGACTTGTTCTTTCCTCACTTGAGACTGTTTTAGGAGGTAATGCCTGATGAAGGATAATAAAAGCGGTGCTCTTTCGCTTCTCATAAAGGGCATCCTTCTTGAAAACCCGGTATTCGTGCTTGTGCTCGGCACCTGTCCGACACTTGCTACGACAACCGGCGTTAAAAGCGCTGTCAGCATGGGAATTGCGGCAATGCTCGTGCTTATATGCTCAAACGTTGCAATTTCTCTTTTGAAAAAGGTAATTCCCGATGCCGTGCGTATACCGTGCTACATTATAATTATCGCGGGCTTCGTTACCGTGGTACAGATGATAATGCACGCATATATGCAAGAGCTTTACGAAATGCTCGGAGTTTATCTTGCTTTGATAACGGTAAACTGTATTATTCTCGGCAGAGCGGAAATGTTTGCCAACAGTCACACTGTAGGTGAATCCGCGCTTGACGGTCTCGGAATGGGACTGGGCTTCACCCTCGCGCTCTTCCTTATGTCCACGGTGCGTGAGGTTCTGGGCAATGCGAGCTTCTTCGGGCTCCCGATCTCTTTCCTTGAGCCTTATAAGATAGCCTTTCTTACTCAGCCCCCCGGAGGCTTCTTCGTGTTCGGAATAATGATAGCTCTCGTAAACATCGTAACCAAGGGAAAGGCTCCCTTCAAAAAGAGCTTTTCATGCGAGAGTTGTCCGTCTCTTGGTGCCTGCGGCGGCAGCTGTGCCGAAAATACGGCAAAGGAGGCTGAATAATGGAACTTCTCAGAAGTCTTATAATCATTCTCATGAGCTCTGTGCTCGTAAACAATTACGTGCTGACGCGCTTCCTCGGTATATGTCCTTTCCTCGGAGTGTCCAAAAAGCTCGATCAGGCACTCGGAATGGGAATTGCCGTTACCTTCGTAATGCTTCTTGCAACGGCTGTTACCTGGCCCTTGCAGAAATACGTGCTTGAAGCGGTAGGTCTTGAATATCTTCAGACGATACTGTTCATTCTCGTTATAGCGACTCTTGTTCAGTTCATCGAAATCCTGCTGAAAAAATATATCCCCTCGCTGCATCGCAGCCTTGGTGTATATCTTCCGCTTATAACCACAAACTGCGCCGTTCTCGGCGTTACTATCAACAATATCACCGACGGTTACGGCTTCATCGAGTCAATGGTAAGCTCCTTTGGCTGCGGACTCGGTTTCCTGCTTGCGATGGTGCTCTTCTCGGGCGTTCGCACGAGGATGGAGGATTCTGATATCCCCGAGGCACTCAAGGGGCTGCCGATCACGCTGATAGCGGCATCCATAGTATCTATGGCGTTCTTCGGCTTCGGCGGCGTCGTTGACAATCTGTTCGCTTAAAGGAGGGGTGCGATTTGGATATTTTATATGCAATTCTCGTTCTTCTTATAACAGGTATCCTAGCAGGCGTGATACTTGCGCTTGCCGCACATTACATGTCCGTTCCTGTGGATGAGCGGCAGATAAAGGTAAGAGCGAGCCTGCCGGGTGCAAACTGCGGTGCGTGCGGCTACACAGGCTGTGATGCCTATGCCGAGGCACTTGCAAAGGGTGAGGCAAAGCCGAATTTATGCGTTCCCGGCGGTTCAAACGTTGCAAACGCGATAGCAGAGCATCTCGGAGTTGAGGCAGGGGAGTTCTGCGAGGTTATGCCGTACGTTCACTGTAACGGAACTCTCGATGCCGCAGAAAGACCTGCGGAGTATGAGGGTCATGCATCCTGTGCGGTAATGACTATGGCGGGCGGCGGCCCTATGGGCTGTAAATACGGCTGCCTCGGCGGCGGTGACTGTGCCGATGCTTGCCCAACGGATGCAATATGTGTAAAGAGCGGTGTGGCAAGGATAGACCGCGAGCTGTGTATAAGCTGCGGAATTTGTGCTGAGGTTTGCCCCAAGCACATTATAACCATGATACCGAAATCTGCGGCGGTAGCGGTCAGCTGCTCAAGCAGAGATACGGGCGCTGTATCAAAGAAAAACTGTAAGAATGCGTGCATTGCCTGCAAAAAATGCGAAAAGGCATGTAATTACGATGCAATAAAGGTAATTGATAATCTCGCGGTCGTCGATTACGAAAAATGCGTCAAGTGCGGTGCATGCGCCGAGGTTTGCCCGATGGGCTGCATAGCAAAGCTCTGATATGGAAAAAACTTCAGGTAAGAAAAAACTAAGGAACGATATAATACTCACCGCAGCGCTGCTACTTGTCGCTGCGGTTGCGTACCTTGTCTTTGTGTTAGCGGGAACTGCGGGAGCTTACGTTACCGTTACGCTTGACGGTCGGGTGCTTGCAACCTACCCCCTCTCTCGCGATACGGAATACACGATAAGGAGCGGAGACGGTGGGGAGCGTGTCAACATTCTCGTTATAAAAGACGGTAGCGCATACGTCAGCGAGGCAAGCTGCCCCGACAAAATATGCAGCGAACACCGCGCTATCAGAAATATAGGCGATACTATCGTCTGCCTGCCTCACGGAGTGGTTATATCCGTCACAGGTGAGGGGGGCGGCGGAGTTGATACCTCGGGTTAGCCCGATTTGTTCGAAATGCTTCAGAGCCTTATCGGAACTGAGTAACGGAGACCTTGTTATGAAAAATAATACCGCGCGCTTAACACTGCTCGGGCTTGGAGTGGCAGTGGCGATGATACTCTCTTACGTAGAATTTCTTCTGCCGCCCATATTCAGCTCGGTGCCGGGTATAAAGCTCGGACTTCCCAACATAATAATAATATATCTTTTGTATAAGCTCGGAGCTCGCTCTGCGGCGGCGGTCTCGCTTGTGCGAGTGGTGCTCTCGGCTCTGCTTTTCGGTACTGTGCTAACGATGCTGTACAGCCTTTCGGGGGCGATACTCAGCATTGCCGTTATGACTCTCATTCGCCGCACGGGGCTATTCTCAACCGTCGGTGTGAGTATAGCGGGAGCTGTGTTTCACAATCTCGGTCAGATACTCACGGCAATTATAATTCTCGGAACAAGAGAGATAGGCTATTATATGATAGTTCTTGTCATAACGGGTACTCTTGCAGGTATATTCGTCGGTATTCTGTCAGCACTTATGCTGAAATACGTAAGGATCGGTACCATGCGGTAAAGATAAAAATTGTGAAAGGGTAAAACACATGAAAAAACTAACTGTTACTTTGTTACTTCTTACACTTGTATTCTCGCTTCTTGCTTTCAACTCCTGCGCAAAGGAAGAGCGCATGCTCTCACTCGGCATAGGTACGTACACCGAGCTTATCAATGAAAGCGCAAAAGGCACTGTCAACGGCTACGGTAATGCGATAACAACGGTGGCTGTGGCGCTTTTTGATGAGAACGGAAAGCTTGTTGACTGCTATTTCGACGTTGCGGACAGCAGCGTTGAGTACACCTCTGAGGGTAAATACGTTGCTCCGACTGAGGCGTTCAAAACCAAGCGCGAGTTGGGAGACAGCTACGTTATGTCGAGCGATGAAACAAAGCTTAAATGGTATGAGCAGGCTGATGCGTTTGCCAATGCTGCAAAGGGTAAAACCACCGATGAGATAAAGGCTCTCGTAGCAGACGGCGGCAAGGGAGTCAGCGAGGTCATATCCGCAGGCTGTACGATAACCGTTTCGGATTTTGCACTTGCAGTAGAGGATGCCGCGAAAAATACAAAGAGCATCACGGTAGGTGATGCGGCAAAGCTTGAGCTTTCCGTGAAAACGGAAGCCACTGGCAATGATGCTTCGGGAAGCGAGCTCGGCTCGGTCAAGCTTACGGTTAAGATGGACGCAAAGGTAAAAGAGGGAAGTGCCGAGCGTGCGTCTCTTACAAAGACTCTTGAAAACAGCTTCGCCTTCAATGCCGAAGGGCAGGCGCAAAGCTGAAAGAATAACAGATAATCGGGGGTAAGCCCCATACCGTGTCAGAAAAACAGGAAAGGTAAGTCGAAAAATGAAAGTGTCACATCGCGTAATATCACTGCTTCTCGTCATCTGCGTGATGCTTTCGCTTTCGGCTTGCCTCGGCATGGGCAATACGGATAAGAAAAAGTTTGTTGCCACCGATATGAATTATTTCGATACGGTGGCTACTCTCATAGGCTACGAGCAGCGCGAGGAGGATTTCCTTGCCACAAGGGAGCTGGTGTTCTCCCGACTCGGTGAGTATCACAGGCTGTACGATATCTACAATCACTATGAGGGAGTGACTAATCTCTACGACCTCAACGCCATTCACGCAGCAGAGCATAAAGAGCTCAGAGTCGATCAGCGTATAATAGATCTTTTGCTTTTCTCAAAAGAGATGTACACGCTCACGAATGGGCAGACCAACGTTGCCATGGGCAGCGTGCTTTCCTTGTGGCATGATTGCAGAGAGGTGGGAACGGCTCATCCCGAACGTGCCGAGCTTCCGAGCGAAGAGGAGCTTTCCCGAGCGGCAGAGCATACCGATATAGACGCGGTAGTTATAAACGAGGATAAGGGTACGGTGTTTATAAGCGATCCCGCTGTGAAAATTGACGTTGGTGCGATAGCAAAGGGCTACGCGGTCGAAATGATAGCGCGTGAGCTTGAAGATATGGGCATTTCGGGGTACACACTTAACGTTGGTGGAAACGTCAGAACGATCGGCTCGAAGCCAGACGGCACTCCGTGGGCGGTAGGTGCCGAAAATCCGGATACCGAGTCCGATGAGCCGTATATAGCAATACTTTCGCTCTCGGGTGAGTCGTTTGTCACAAGCGGCTCATACCAAAGATACTACTACGTAAACGGAAAAAGCTATCACCACATAATAGACCCTGATACGCTTCACCCGGCTGAGGGATATCTTTCGGTTTCGGTAATAGCACCCAGCTCTGCTCTCGCAGATGCGCTCTCAACGGCACTCTTTGCCTCGGAGCTGGAATGGGGCATGGAGCTTGTCGGTGGGCTTTCGGGCGTTGAGGCTCTTTGGGTAAGCTCTGACGGTACGCAGCATACGTCGGACGGATTTGAAAATTATTTGCGTGAAAATTGAATACCTACAGATGAAAAGAGCGACAAACGGTACTTTTTTTACGTCGGCTCTTTTTATTTTGTTATTCAAATTTTCTTTTTTTCGCCATTGTCTTGATTTTTGCATTTTTGTATGCTACAATTGTAGCTGTAAAGAATAAAATAGTAAAGGGCGGTAATCAAATATGAAGAGCTTACAGGAAAGAGAATGGTTTTTTTCTCAGCCCAAAGAGGAATTCAAGTGCACGAATCCCGATCCCCATTATGACGTATACAGATTAAAAACGACCCGTCAGCTTATATGTGACGTTTCCGTTGATGCAGGACTCGGATGTGAGCCTATAACTATAGGTGCCGTGGCAGATCTGCACTTTAACTTCTGTAATATGGAGGACAGGGCGGATGAGGAGCTTGCATATACCGAGCAGTGCCGTCATTGGCTTGAGCATCAAAAATCCGTCGTAGCGGCAACAAAGGCTCTTGAAGCGGCTGATTTTTGTGATGCATGCGTGGTTGTGGGCGATACGCTTGACTATCTTTCAAGAGGCGCGATACATCTCACGAAAACTCATCTTATAAAGAAATACCCCGATATCATGATAGCGCTCGGCGGTCATGATTATACGAAGCAGATGCAAACGGGCAAGCCCGATATGCTTCCCTTGGAAGCGAGGCTTGATATGCTGCGCGAGTTCTGGCCCCACGATATTCACTACTATTCGAGAACGGTGAAGGATAAGGTTCTTGCCGTTGTTATGGATAACAGCCAAAGCAAGTATCTGCCGGGGCAGCTTGAGCAGCTTCGCGCAGATATAGAGGGAGCGAGAGCTGAGGGCAAGGTAGTTATAATCTTCCAGCATGAGCCCCTGACAACAAAAAAAACCGAGTACAAGGTACTTCCCGCAAATATTGCAAACGGCGGAGCATATTCAGAGATCAACTTTGAACGGGATTACAAGGTAGTGGGTGACGAACGCTTCTCCGATGCCTATACTCTTGAAGTATATGATCTCATCGTGCGGAATGCGGACGTTGTAAAGGCACTCGTTTGCGGACACTGGCACAGCCAGTTTTATTCGGAGGTAACTGCATCCTATACCGATAACGGTAAGACCGTGAATACGGTAATTCCTCAGTACATCATTTCGGGAAATCCTTACCATGAGGCAGGGTGCGTTACAAGAATTACCATAAAATAAGGAGCTGCTATGCAAATGGTACTCTTGACCGCGCTCGGAGTGGGCGGTGCAACCGTTATAGGTGCGGTCATAGGCTTTTTATTCAAAAATATATCGCATAAGTTCAGTGATGCGGTGCTCGCCTTTGCTGCGGGAATAATGCTGGCCGCTGCAATGCTCGGACTTATCATACCCTCGCTTGAGCACGGCGGGGAATGGGGAATACTCATAACGTCGTTTGGAATTGCGGCAGGTGCCGTATGTATGAAGCTGATAGATATGCTCGTACCTCACCTGCACAAGCTTTCCGAGGGCGGTGACGATATAGAGCCCCATAAGCGCAACAGAAGTATTGATAAGGTATTGCTTTTCGTTCTCGCGATAGCTATACACAATTTTCCCGAGGGAATTGCCGCGGGAGTCGGCTTCGGCTCTGGGAATACCGCTGAGGCTCTCGTTATCGCAGGGGGAATAGCGTTGCAGAACGTCCCCGAGGGAATGGTGATAATCGCACCGATGCTTGCAACGGGTATGAAACCGGGCAAGACATTTATGATAGCAGCCCTGACGGGCGTTGTGGAGGTAATAGGTACTCTCATTGGCTATCTTGCGGTCAGCGTGGCATCCTTTATACTGCCCTTTGCGCTGAGCTTTGCGGGCGGCACGATGCTCTACGTTATCAGCGATGAGATGATCCCCGAAACTCATTCGCACGGAGCAGAGAGCGCGGCAACCTTTTCACTCATCATTGGATTTATTCTAATGCTGGTATTTGATCATCTTTTGTAAAAAACGGGCGGATAATGCATTTTTGCGTCTGCGGTGGGGGAAGCACGAAGAATTTTGGAGCCTTGCAGACGGCGTTTTCGTGTGCAGCCTTGTCTCACTTGGGTATCCTTGACGTGGTCAAGGATCACCATGTGTTTAATCCTTTTGTCTGCCCGATTTTTGAGCTGGGTCAAAATATTTGGCTCGGCTCTTTTTAACCTTTATTTCATAAGGAGTCCGAAATGCGCATGAGTATTATGGACAAGCTCGGATGCGATGACGTATGGCAGGAGTTTATCGAATATAAGGTAAGCGGAGCACATTTTTCAGAAAAAGAAGAGAAAGAGCTGCGACGGTTTGTTGAAAAGCGCGGCTATCTGCCCGTGCTTGAGCTGATTGAACAAACGCTCCGCGGCGGTAAATTCACCGATCCGAGAATATCCGAGATAAGCAAAAAGGGAACCGATAAAAAACGTAAGGTTTTTGTTTTTCCGAGAGCCGAGGGATACGTTTTTAAGCTCATGTCATACCTTTTGCATAAGTATGACGGTCTTTTTGAGAAAAATCTGTTTTCATTCAGGCACGGACTGGGAGTAAAGGATGCAGTGAACTCGCTGCTCTCGGTACGCGGAATTTCAAAAAAGTACACGTATAAGGTGGATATACACGATTATTTCAACTCGGTAGATACCGAGCGTATTATATCGATACTTGAAAGCAAGCTGTCCGAGGAACAGACCCTTGTGCGCTTTCTTTGCGCAGTGCTGAGGCAAAGGGGAGCTAAATTTGACGGAAGAGCCGTTGAGGCAGACCGCGGAATTATGGCAGGCGTTGCGGTCTCGGGCTTCCTCGCGAATCTCTATCTTTCCGAGATGGATGCCTATTTCTCCTCTCGCGAAATACCTTACGCGAGATATTCCGATGACATTATCGTGTTTGCCGATACCGCCGAACAGATAGCAGAATACGAGCGCGTGATAAAAGGCTACCTTTCCGAATATCAGCTTGAGGTGAATGAAAAAAAAGAGTTCCGTACACGCCCCGGTGAAAAATGGGAATACCTCGGATTTTCTTTTCTGGGCACAGAAATCGATATAAGTCCCGTCAGCTTTGAGAAAATAAAGGCTAAAATGCGCCGTAAGGCTAGGTCGCTTTTGCGTTGGAAAAACCGAAAGGACGAGCCCGCTGAGCGAGCAATGCGCTCCTTTATAAAGCATTTTAACCGTAAGCTTTATGATAACCCGACCGAGGGTGAGCTGACTTGGGCGCTCTGGTATTTCCCGATGATAAACACACCGAAAACCTTACACCTGATAGATGAGTATGCGCAGGACTGTATACGCTACATAGCAACAGGCAGACATTCCAAGTCGAATTACAAGATCACTTACGAAAAGATAAAGTCGCTTGGGTATCGCAATCTCGTGAATTCCTACTACAGATTTAAAAAAACAGGGCAGATATGCCCTGAAAATGTATAGTTTACTTAACATTTACACAAAATTCTCAAAATGTACTAAACGTAGAAAAAAACTGTTAATTTTTATGCATATTTAACAATGATTGATGCAGGAAAGCAAAAGCTGTAAAAACATGTAAATCACGCGGAGAAAGGTAAATAAAATTTACTCCGCGTGATTTTTTATTGCAATAAAGGGTGCGTTACGGGTTTAAAAGGTAAAAAGCGTTTACCTTTTGCAAAAATACAAAAAATGTAAAAAGTACGGACACAAACAAAAGTTTACAATATCTTTCAAGGCGCAAGAAAAAACGAAAAAAAATTATAAAAAATGCCGAATGCGCGAAAAATTCCTTTCTTGACTTTTTTATATATATGTGGTATAATTTGTCTAACCAAAACCCCGTGGTGCGTAAGCGTGCGGGTAAAAAAGAATTTCTTGGAGGAAATTATTTCATGAAGAAGTCATTGTTTCAGAGAGTGATGTGTTTCATTCTTTCTGTGGCAACCTTATTCGGTATGGTTGCGCTGACTGTGTCTGCGGGCAAGCTTAAGCCCAATACCACTGCGGCAACCCTCGAAGAGATGGAGGCTCTCATAGGTACAACGTCCTATGCCGACTACATCTCCGAGCATGCCGATGCTCCCGCCGGCAAGGAGATCATCGAGCTTGATAACTCCACCGTTAAGGGTGCGGTAAAGGTTACAGAGAGTGAGGAATGCATCGCGGCGAACATCAGCGAGCGCGGTGATTACGATTTCGAAAATCACAGTGACGCTGTTTACCTTTCGTCAACAAGCAAGGCTACCTGGACCTTTGATGTTGATGACGACCAGAAGGGTCTGTATTACATCAAGATCACCTACTACAACTGCGACACAAGCGAGAGCAGTATAAGTACGATCCAGAGAAAGCTTTACATCGACGAGAAGATCCCCTTCTCGGAGGCGGGCTCGCTCCAGTTCCTCAAGTACTGGGTATGCGATAACGTGACTACCGAGGGTCCCACCGCAACAAACGAGCCTGACGGTATGACTACCGAGTACAAGCTTGTCAGCGATGGAACCGATGCGGATGGTTATTACAAGGTCGTAACAAAGATCGAGAACGGCCAGAAAACCGTTACTACCTCTAAAATTTCTCAGGATATCAACGGTAACTCCATGGCTCCCGAGCTTGTTCAGAGTTCGGATTGGCACACCTACTACTGCCAGGATTCCACGGGTTATTATCACGGCTATTTCAGCTTCTACATACTCAACGGTAAAGGTCACACCATTACTCTTGAAGCAGAGCGTGAGCCCATGATAGTTGACTCGATTGAGCTCGTTCCCATCGATAGCAACATAGCTACCATTCCCTCGTATTCCGAGGTTATCAAGGACTATGCAGATCGCGGATATACTGCTGCAAACGGCGGTAGCATCAACGTAATTCAGGCTGAGTTCCCCGATGCGGTTTCCGACTCGTCCGTTTACGCTACAAACGACAATACCTCAGCTGCTAACTATCCCGCTTCGTCAAGAGCACAGCTCTACAACGTAATAGGCGAGAACAGCTACAATACCGTAGGTCAGTGGGCGGCTTATAAATTCACCGTTGACAAGACCGGACTTTACAATATCTCAATGCGCTACAAGCAGAGTGCATTGCAGGGTATGTATATCTGCCGTGCTATCAAGCTTTCGGGCGGTAACGAGTATAGGTACGGACTTGAGGACGGAACGCCTACGGTTCCTTTTGAAGAGGCGTACAACACTCAGTTCAATTATAATAAAGAGTGGCAGTCCACTTATCTTGCAGACGGCTCGGGAGAGGCGTTCCAGTTCTATTTCGAAGAGGGCGAGGAGTATACCATTTATATTGAGTGCTCACTCGGCTCGCTCAAGGAGCTCATTCAGAGAGTAGAGATCTCGCTTGATAAGATCAACGAGTGCTACCTCAAGATACTTCAGCTCACGGGTAACGATCCCGATGAATACCGTGATTACAAGTTCATCGACGTTATGCCCGACGTGCTCTACGAGCTTCTTCTTCAGGCAAAGGAGCTTTATGCTGTAAAGACTGAGTTTGAGATACTTTGCGGAACCAACGGTTCACATATTACAACTCTTCAGACCATTGCTATCCTGCTTGATACCATGGGCTCCGATGAGGGTGATTACGTTGCTGCAAACATGTCCACCCTGAAGTCATATCTCGGTACTCTCGGTACCTGGATAAACAACTCAAAGACCAGCCCTATGGTCGTCGACTGTATTACGATAGCTCCCGTAGGCAGCGGAGATGCCGGCTTGCAGAGAGCTACCCCCAACTTCTTCCAATCTATCGGATTTGAGATCGCATCCTTCTTCTGGTCATTCTTCACGGAGTACGATCAGATGGGTCTTACGACTATCCCCGATGAGAATTCAAGGCAGATAGACGTATGGCTTGCAACAGGACGTGACCAGTCGCAGATCTGGCGTACCATGATCGACGCAAAGGGCAGCTTTACCGACAGCACAGGCGTTGCGGTAACGCTTAAGCTCGTTACGGGAGGAACACTTCTTCCCTCAATACTTTCGGGCAAGGGCCCCGACGTTTACATGGGTCTCGGCTCCTCTGACGTTATTAACTACGCTATCAGAGATGCCGTTCTCGGAGTAAGCGGTAATGACACACGCAGCGGCGTTGACAATGAAATTTTTTCTTCCAATTATTATACTTATAGGGAAAACGGCACTTACGTTGTGGTTGACGACCCCTCTAAATACGAAGGAAACGGTGAGCTCACTCACACGACTCTGACTTACGAGGAGGTCATCGGTCCTGAGGACGATCCTAACTTCAACAAGGCGGCAATGGATACGGTACAGCTGCTTGACGTTACCTACGGAATTCCGCAGACGATGAGCTTCGCGATGATGTTCTACAGAATGGACGTTCTTGCGGAGCTTGGTCAGGAGGTTCCCGAGTCATGGTCTCAGCTTCTCGCTCTCCTTCCCGTTCTTCAGACTAACAACATGTCAATAGGTGTCAACTACATTTCTGCGATAGATTTCATGATCTACCAGAAGGGCGGTAACATGTGGAAGTATCCCGACGATCCGGATTATCAGGGTGCAAAGATCGACCTTGATTCGGACGTAGCGCTTGAAGCTTTCGATTACGTATGCCGTCTGTACAGTGACTATTCGTTCCCTGTAACCTACGATGCGGCTAACCGTTTCAGAACGGGTGAGATGCCTATCATAATTGGTGATTACGCATCTATCTACAACCAGCTTGTCGTATACGCAACCGAAATTACCGGTCTTTGGAAGTTCACCTCGCTGCCCGGCTCAACGAGAGAGGACGGAAGCTTCAACTACCACTCTCTTGCAGGTATCAGTGCGGCAGTAATGCTTCACGGCTGTGACGACGTACTCGGTGCATGGCAGTACATGCAGTGGGAAACGAGCGCAGAGATTCAGGCTAATTACGGTAATAAGATGGTAGCTCTTATAGGTCCCTCCGCTAAGTACGAATCGGCTAATATTAAGGCACTCGATAACCTCTCTTGGACTGCGAGCGAAAAGCTTGCTATCGAGGAGCAGATGTCCTGCCTGTATTCGATCGTAAACTATCCCGGCTCTTACATTATCAACAGATATACCAAGTTTGCATTCCTTTCGGCTGTTAACGACGGTGCAGATGCGGTTGACGCTCTCACAGGATATATCGACGATATAAACGCAGAGATCAAGCGTAAGAGAGAAGAGTTCGGCGATCTTCTGCCGACCCTCGAAGCTGACCAAGAGCCCTCTGACGTCAGAGGAACCGATTAAGCAATACGAGAAAGTTAAGGAGATAGATTATGGCACAGACAAATACAGAGACAAACCGTCCTGTAAAACGCTCTGAAGTGTCGAAGCTCAGATGGACCTGGGAAGAGATGAAAAATAATAAAACGGCATATTTCATGCTGGCTCCTTTCTTCCTTCTGTTCATCATATTCACAATTCTTCCGGTTGTGCTTTCGATGGTTTTGAGCCTTACGGACTTCAACATGCTTCAGATGCCCAACTTCAAGGGTATCACGAACTTTACTCGCCTTTTCTTTGAAGACGATATCTTTATTCTCGCTTGTCAGAACACGCTGATATTCGCTGCGATCACAGGTCCTGTATCGTACCTGCTCTCGCTTCTTATAGCGTGGTTCATAAACGAGCTTCCCCCCAAGATCCGTGCGGTAGTAACCCTTGTATTCTACGCGCCCTCGATCTCGGGTCAGGTTTACCTTATATGGAAGACCCTCTTCTCGTCCGACTCTTACGGATGGGTAAACGCTACGTTGATAGACCTCGGAATTATATCCGAGCCTATCCTGTGGTTTGAAAATGCGGATTACGTAATGCCGCTTTGTATCGTAGTTGCGCTTTGGACCTCTCTCGGTACTGCGTTCCTGTCGTTCATCGCCGGCTTCCAGACGATAGACCGCTCGATGTACGAGGCGGCTGCGGTTGACGGTATCAAGAATCGTTGGCAGGAGCTTTGGTACATAACACTTCCCACAATGCGCCCCCAGCTTATGTTCGGTGCGGTGCTTGCGATAACAAACTCGTTCGGCTTCGGAGCGGTAGTTGACGCGCTTTGCGGCTTCCCCTCGGTTGACTACGCGGCACACACGATAATGCACCACCTGAACGACTACGGTGGACAGAGATATGAGATCGGTTATGCATCCGCTATCGCAGTTGTGCTGTTCGTAATAATGTTTGCCTCTAATATCATTATAAAGAAGGCACTTTCGAAGGTAGGTGAGTAGTATATGGCAAATAAGTTAAGAACCAGAGGCCACCGAGTCGTACTCAACAGATCGGCAGGCGGCGATACGGGTATCACGATAATGCTTACCATCATGGGACTTTTCATGTTCCTGCCGATGTACTACGTTGTTATCCAGTCCTTGAAGCCTCTTGACGAGCTGTTCATGTTCCCTCCGAAGTTCATCGTTATCAATCCGACGCTTGACAACTTCGCAGACCTGTTCACTCTTATGGGTGACTCGTGGGTGCCTTTCTCAAGATATATCTTCAACACAGTATTTATCACTATATGCGGTACTATAGGTAACCTTATCTTCGCTTCAATGGCAGCTTACTCGCTGGCGAAGCTTCGTTTCCCCGGAAGAAACGCTATCTTCCAGATCATAGTTATGTCACTCATGTTCCATTCAACCGTTAACCAGGTAACGCACTTCATCATTCTCTCTGCTTTCGGTTGGATAGATACATACCTCTCCATAATCGTTCCCTCAATGGCAACGACCATTGGTCTTTACCTTATGAAGCAGTTCATGGAGACCTCAGTACCCGATACGGTGCTTGAGTCTGCGAGACTTGACGGTGCAAGCGAGTTCAGAACCTATCTGATAATAGCGATGCCCATGGTTAAGCCCGCATGGCTGACACTTATTATAGAGTGCTTCAAGAGCTTGTGGAACTCGGGCTCTTCGATATACATTCACTCGGAGGAATTAAAAACCTTCAACTACGCAATTCAGCAGATCCTTACAGGTGGTATCGCACGTTCGGGTGCGGGTGCTGCCGCAACGGTTGTCATGATGCTCGTGCCTATTCTGGTATTCGTATTGAACCAGAGCCAGATCATCGAGACGATGGGATCTTCGGGTATGAAGGATTAAGGAGGAGCAGATATGAAAAAGAAGCTATCAGCAGTTTTGATACTTTCCTTAGTGCTCATAATGCTCTTCGGAACGGTATATTCCTCAGCGTTCCACTCCTACGATACGTACACCTATTCTATCGACGGAGAACCGCTCCAATCTCCCGCGGCATATCAGCCTACGGATACGATCACCTCTAAGAAGATGGGACTTACCGAGAAATTCGGCGGTCTTGCACTTAAGAGTGCGTCGGATATTGTTACAGACGATCAGTCGAACGTCTATATTGCAGACAAGGAAAACAACAGAATAGTAGTTCTCAATAAGTATTATTCCGCAGTTGCCGTTATCGACAAGTACGTGGACGAATACGGAAGAGAACAGACACTTAAAAATCCCGAGGGTCTTTACGTAACCGATGCAAGAATTACCGCGAGCGGTGAGAGCTACATCTACGTATGCGATACGGGAAATGCAAGAATAGTAATTTTCGACAGAGAGTACAACTACGTAAGAACTCTTGAAAAACCCGATTCCTCTCTTGTTACCGAGGGTATGTTCGTTCCCTCGGCTATCGCGGTAGATATTTACGGAAGAATTTTCGTAATATCGAAATCCTGTCTTGAGGGTGTTATCGTAATGTCAAGCGACGGTGACTTCACAGGCTTTATCGGAGCTCAGAAGGTTACGTACAGCCTTATACAGATGATCTGGAGAAGATTCCAGAGCAAAGAGCAAAGAGCGAGCCAGATAAGTAACGTTTCCGTATCGTACAACAATATAACGGTTGACGATGAGGGCTTCGTTTACATCACCAACAACAACATCGACGAGAGCAAGCAGTACGCTGCTATAAAATCCAAAAATGCCGATTATTCTCCCGTTAAGAAGCTCAACGCAGCGGGTGATGAGATCATGAAGCGTAACGGCTTCTTCGATCCCGGTGGAGAGGTAGCAGTAGATACGCTTTCCAATAAGCTCGGTGTTTCCAACATCACGGATATTGCTATCGGATCGGAAAAGTCCTGGTCTATTCTTGATAAGGACCGTTCAAGGATCTTCACCTATGACCAGAACGGTAACCTGCTCTTCGCCTTTGGCGATACGGGTGTTCAGCTCGGTAACGGTGAGCAGTTCGTTGCTATAACCTATCATCAGGTAGGCAACACAAACTATATTCTTGCACTTGATAACTCGGTAACGGGTTACAAGCTCATGGTGTTCTCTCCCACCGAATATTGCTCTACTATAATGAGTGCGCTCCGCAATCAGAACGAGCACAACTATTCGGCATCCATAGGATACTGGCAGGACGTTCTTACAAAGAACAACAACTTTGACCTTGCATATATCGGTATAGGTAAGGCGCTTTACAATCAGGGTAAATACGATGAAGCTATGGAAATGCTTGCAAGCGCGTATGAAACAGAACAGTATTCGCAGGCATTTGCAGAGGTACGTAAAGATGTGATGGGTAAATGGCTCATCCCCGTTGTCATTCTCGTTATAGCTCTTGTAGTCCTGTTCGTCAAGTTCCTCGGTTGGGCTAAGAAGAAGAACAAGGCTACCTCGCTCAAGGTCGGCAAAAAGACCTATCTTGAAGAGCTTCTGTTCGTATTCCACCTTCAGTTCCACCCGTTCGACGGCTTCTGGGATCTGAAGCATGAGCAGCGCGGCTCTGTAAGAGGCGGTCTTACTATAATGGGTATAACCATTCTCGCATTCTTCTATCAGTCTGTCGGACGCGGATATATCTTCAATCCGAGAGACACCTATTCGAACATTTTTGTTCAGGTCCTTTCTATCGCCGTGCCTGTAATTCTCTGGTGCGTGGGTAACTGGTGCCTTACGTCTCTGTTTGAGGGCGAGGGAAGCTTTAAGGATATCTTTATTGCGACCACTTACTCTCTTGCACCCCTGCCTTTGCTTGTAGTAATTTCTACCGTTCTCACGAACATTCTTACTGCAACAGAGGGCTCAATGATAAATCTTCTTGTAACCTTCGGTTATATATGGGTTGCATTCCTTCTGTTCTTCGGAACGCTTGTAACTCATGACTACTCGCTCTCTAAGAACGTGCTTATCGTAATTACGACAATAGTTGCAATGGCGGTCATCATGTTCGTTGCGATACTCTTCTCAAGCCTGGTTATAAAGATGATAACGTTTATTATTTCGATCTTCACAGAGATCGCAAACCGTGTATAACAAAGCGGGAGGTAAAATATAATGAAACTTAATAAAATAATTTCGTCTGCTTTGTTGGTAGTTCTTCTTTTCACCACGGTAATAGCGGCAATTCCGATGCAAGCCGATGCTGCATACGTTACAAGCACCTCGGCTACGGCATCTCTTACCAATGATCAGATAAAAGCGTACGTATACGGAATTTACGGATGCGATCCTACGGGTATTTACATGCCTGACAGTGACACCGTCTATGATTTCGACACTGCGGAAGAGATGCTCAGATATGAGCAGGAGCTCGGTTATCTCAGTAGCGTAACCACTCCGAACAAAGAGTATTCTATCTACGTAAACCAGTACACAGGTCTGCTTTACTACGTAAACAATATTACGGGACAGATACTCACAAGTAACCCCTATAACTACACCACGACAACGGCTTCCGAGACCAATGAATCACTTCTCAGCCAGATAAAGATAGAGTTTTCCGAGATCTCCACAGGAGATGACAAGACCTATGACTCTACACACTGGTCTGCGATCTATTCTCAGATCTCCACCGAGTTTATCACCGGCGGTATCAGAGTAAATTACACTCTCGGAGATACAACAGCGAGATTTCTTCTCCCCGGAAGAATGACGTCTGCCAAGTTTGAGGAAATGCTTATCCGTCCTATGCTTACGGATTTCGGTGCTTATATGACCGAGTATTGCTCGGAAATAGATTACACCGAGGCGAGTGATGAGGTAAAGGCTGCATACGATTACTATAAAGACAGCTTTAACTTCTTCGACTATGAGGCTATTCCCAAGATAGATACAAAGGATAGGCTTGATACTAACACCATGTACAGCGTCGTGGAGTACGGATGCGTAAATTCCCGTGCCTACAAGGCTTACCTGGGTGCTATGGAGCTTCTCTATACGTATGACAAAAAGGATAACCCCAACGGTCTTTACAAGTTTTCTCAGGATGCAGAGGAGAGAGCTAAGTACAACGACCTTAACACTCTCAAATCCGATTTCCTTACTATTACAACGGTATATTCCCTGAAGAACCCCGCGGAGTTCTACGATAAGAAGGATTACGAAAACGATAAATCCTACATAGCTATCATCCGTGACTTCTATACTCCTACAAACGATGCTCCCGATGCGGAGGTATACGAGACCTTTGAGGCAATGTACACGTTCCCCGCTGATGCAGACGTTTCAAAGAAGAGAACTAACTCGTTGCTGTTCCAGAAATATGTCAGCGACTATACGTTCAACGATATGTATCAGGACGAGAAAATGTGCGGATACGTTGATGCAAGCGCAGATAAGCCCGTATTCAGATGTGCTCTTGAGTACACCTTCAATGATGACGGCTCGCTTTGCGTTCGTCTCCCCGCAAACTCCATAAGCTTTGACGAAACAGTATACAACCTTATCAGTATCATGCCCCTTGAGTATTTCGGTGCGGGCGATATGTATGAGGACGGATATGTGTTCTATCCCGACGGAAGCGGTACCGTTATTGCGTTTGACGATTTCAGAGGCACAACGATTCAGGCAAACCAGGCTTCTCCCACTTACGGTAAGGACTACTGCTACTCCAACGTAGAGGGGCAGGGGGCTGCATACCTTGAGCAGATATCAATGCCTGTTTACGGTGTTGTTGGAGATGACGATGCAAATGCCTTTACAAAAGCGAAATTCGGAGTCGATAAGGTAACTAACGGTTACTTCGCTATCATTGAGGAGGGCTCGGCTCTGGCAAATATCGGATTTGAAACCGGAGGAAAAGCACACGCTTACGCAAACGCATACTGCAAGTACACACCGTACCCCTCCGATCACTACGACCTTTCGGAAACCATTTCGGTTGGCGGAAACACAGGATATACGATAGTATCCGACTCTAAGTATACGGGCTCGTATCTTACGAGAATAACGATGCTTTCAGATCCCGATATTGCGGATACTCTCGGAAAGTATTACGATGCGTCCTATGTTGGAATGGCAGCTTACTATCGCGATTATCTCACGGCAAACGGCGTTATCGGCGCACTTGATAACGTATCCGATAATCTTCCTCTTTATATAGAAGCGCTCGGCTCTATGGAGATTATCACGAAGATACTCTCATTCCCCGTAACTCAGAAGCTCGCGCTAACTACCTTTGAGGATATATACACGATGTACAGTGAAATATCCGATACCGAAAAGGTAACAGCGGCATTTGACGAAAAGATCGCTGAATACAACAAGCTCGCAGATGAGGCGGCAGACTTTGCAAAGGATGCTGAAACTCCCGAGCTTATAGCAGAGTATGAGGCACTCAGTGCCGATTACAAGACCCTTGCAGCTGAATTTACGGCTCTCAAGGAGAAGATTACCGATATCGATAACGTAAACTTCCGCCTGACAGGCTTTGGTAACGGCGGTCTTTACAACACCTATCCCACAAGAGTGAGATGGGATAGAGCATGCGGAGGAAAGAAGGCGTTCAACAAGCTTGTTTCCGATGCAAAGGCTCTTTCCGAGCAGGGTGAGAATCTCGGTGTTTATCCCGATTACGATTTCATGTACATCAACTACACCGCGCTCTTTGACGGTATTACCGTACGCGGTAACGTATCCCGAATGGTTGATAACCGTTATGCATCAAAGCAGGAATGGAATTCGATCATGCACGAATACATAAGCTATTACACACTCGTAATCAACCCCGAATCTCTTGATGCTCTTTACACCAAGTTTGCAAAGCAGTATTCCAAGTATGACATATCCAATATATCCGTTTCCACAGCCGGCTCGGATCTGAACTCTAACTTTGATGAGGAACAGCCTGTAAACCGTGCTGATGCACAGGACTACGTTTCGGGAATTCTTGACAGAATGGTTAACGAGGGCGGATATGACGTAATGCTTGACGTAGGAAATATCTATTCGGTTCAGTATGCAAAGCATATACTTAATGCTAGTGTAGACTCCAGCCATTTTAGATATGCATCCTACACGGTTCCCTTTGTTGGAATGGTGCTCCACGGCTCCGTAAACTATGCGGGCTCACCTCTCAACTATTCGGGAGCTCCCGAATACGATCTGCTCCGTTCTATAGAATCGGGTGCAAATCTCTACTACATTCTTTGCTATCAGAATTCCACGTACCTCAAAGAGGATACCGAGCTTAACAGCTACTACGGTGTTGACTATCAGACCTGGTATCAGGATATCGTGCTTAAATACACCGAGCTCAATGCTGCAATAGGCGACCTTCAGGATTATGAGATCGTAGATCACAAAATAATCATCGGTGAGCGTATGATTGACGAGGATGAGATGGAAGCGAACTACGATAAGCTTGAAAATGAGTTCCTTGAAGTTCTTGTTGATGCTATAGAAAAGGCTATCGATGCGGGCTACGATGAGCTTCTTGCAGATGGTACAGCATACGGAACAAAGCTTCGCGTCGATATCGATGAGGATGCTGTAATAAATGCGTTCGTTCTGAGTTCCGGACTTGAGCTTTCCGAGCTTGACGCAGAATTTATCTCCGCGGCAAAGGCTATTATGGCAGCCTATGAGGCAGAATACGCAGGAGCTGATGATGGTGACTACGTAGTAACAATAGAAAACGTAGAATACGAGTCTAAGTATTCGTTCACAACAAATTCCGTTGCAACCGATAAGGATTATGTTTACACCGATTTCACAAGTGACATAGACAATATCGTGCTTGTAACGTATTCAAACGGTGAGGAAACAGTCACCTTCATCCTCAACTACAACATCTATGATGTTGCGGTAAATCTTGGTGACGGAAATGAATACGTGCTCGGTAAATACGCGTACGTAAGAATAGGGTAAGGAGGTAGGAAAATGAGTGAAATTGTAAAAGATGCAATTGAAGCTGCAGAGCAGCCGGTAGAAGAAACTGCCGGTGTTGCCGTTCCCGAAATCGAAGCGGCAGAGCTTGATAAAAACGGTTTTATTAAAAAGCGCCGTAAAAAGGCTTCACTCGATGCAAGAAAAGCAAATGCAGGCTATATTTTCGTTTTACCCTTCATAATAGGTATAGTTCTTGTCTACCTACCTATACTTCTTGATTCGATCTGGATCAGCTTGAGTGCCAAGGCCGCCGTCCCTCCGGGCGGCGACCAGACAAAGATGTATTATAAGTTTGTTGGTCTTGATAACTATTTTGGAGAGTTTGGATTATTCGCAAACGAGGGCTTTACAACTAGCCTTGTATCAGGTATTCAGCAGCTTATCTTTGAGGTTCCCGCAATAATCATCTTCTCGCTGTTCATCGCGGTCGTACTCAACCAGAAGATGCTCGGAAGAGCAATGTTCCGTGCTATCTTCTTCCTGCCCGTTATAGTATCTACGGGTCTTATGGAAACCATCAATGCAAACGACTCCTTCTCCAGCTCCTCGCAATCGGGTATTGATGACGGTTCGGGCGGAAGCGGAGCATCCGAGATCATTTCTGTGCTTGATGTTCAGTCTCTGTTCTCAAGCATGAAGGTCGGCGGAGAGCTTGTTGTGTACGTTGTAAAAATTGTAAACCAGGTTTATGATATTATCAACTACTCGGGAGTTCAGATGCTTATCTTCCTTGCAGGCTTGCAGTCTATATCACCCTCTATTTACGAGGCGTGCCGTATAGACGGTGCAACAGGATGGGAAACATTCTGGAAGGTTACGTTCCCGATGATATCTCCCATAATTCTCGTTAACTCGTTCTACACCATTATCGACGCGCTTACAAGATCGCAGAACAAGATGATAATATATATTGAAGATACTCTTGCAGGAAATCAGTATAAAGCTTCGGCGGCATATTGGCTATACTTCATCATCATTCTGCTTATCATAGCGGCGGTTGCAGGTGTGGGCTCCACACTAGTCTTCTATCAGAGAAGAGATTAAGGAGGTAGCGACATGGAAAATAATACACCTGTTATTACAAAAGAAACAAAGAATAAAATACATGTTGACTACGAAGGCAAGCTTACCTTTAAGGAAAGACTGATCAGCAAGATCAAAACGTCTAACACTTGGATAATGGCTGCGATAAACGTTTTCAGATTTGTCCTGATGCTCGGCGTATCCTTTGTAATCCTTTATCCTTTCTTTGCAAGAATTGCGGGCTCCTTCATGTCCAAGGAGGACATTGTTGACCCGACGGTATCGCTTATTCCCAAGCATTTCTCACTTGATATATACAAGTATCTCATAACCGAGAATCATTATTTTGATGCTGTATGGAATACCTTGCTCCTTTCATTGACCTGTGCTATAATACAGACTCTTATATCCTGTCTTATAGGATACGGTCTTGCAAAGTTCAAGTTCAAGGGTAACGGCATAATAATGGGACTTGTTGTGCTTACGATGGTAATCCCTCACAGAGCACTTGATTTCGCTATGAGAGGTCAGCTCAATAGCTTTGATCTGTTTACCGTAGAAACGTGGGGATATACAGGACCTATCGAAGCGATCTTCGGTGAGCCTTTACAGCTTGGCGACACATTCTGGCCTATGATATTGCTCTCCGTATTCGGACTTGCGTTTAAAAACGGTCTTTATATCTACCTTATGAGACAGTTCTTCAAGGGCGTTCCCGATGAGCTTGAAGAGAGTGCGTACGTTGACGGCTCGGGAGTATTCCGTACCTTCTTCCAGATAATTATTCCGCTTTCCGTTCCCATGATGATAACGGTATTTATCTTCTCGTTCTCATGGCAGTGGACCGATGAGTTCTACACGGAATTGTTCTGGTCACGTTACTCGGAATTCTATCTGATGAGAGACGTTTACGGTCAGGCACCCGATAGCTTACTTAAGCTTCAGGAAACCTTCACAGGCTGGCACATGTACTCGATAGTTATTCAGAACACCGCAGGTATGCTTATCATAGCTCCCTTGATTGTTCTGTACCTCTTCTGCCAGAAGTACCTCGTTCAGGGTATCGAGCGTTCCGGTCTTGTAGGATAATTAAAAAAATAAACCGCCCCAAAGCTTTGCGTGATACTCTTAACGGAGTATCACGCAGTCAAATCCGTCTTCGACGGGTGAAA
>CAZTWE010000008.1:0-50076 GCA_964617165.1 uncultured Ruminococcus sp. | reverse complement strand
AGGAAAATCAAATAGATGAATTTCAGGACGCGCCCGAAACAGAGACAGAGGATACTGTTCGCTGTGTCGATTATCTTGATGTTCAGAGATTAGGTAACGTTATAGAAATACGCATCCACGCCAATGGATTTTTATACAATATGGTACGTATTATAGTAGGCACTCTGACTGAGGTTGCGCACGGAAGATTTGATCCTTGCGATATTGAAAGTATGATCGCTTCAGGCGATAGGATGCGCGCGGGTATGACAGCACCGCCCGAGGGCTTATACCTCAATCGCGTCGATTATAAAATTCCAATGTTTCCATAAAATCATAAAAATATAAAAAGCCTCCGTGCGGAAAGATTAAAAAAAGCCGCAACGGAGGTTTTTTATGAAAAGGATAAAAAGACCGCTGATGGTATCAGTCTGTGCTGTTTTGATAATCGCATCGGTGATAAGTCTCGGCGGAATAGGATATATAGCCTTTTTTTCAAGAAAAAACATAAAATCTGACTATGATGAAATGTTATTTGATATGGCTAAGGTTGGAAGCTACACGGAATACTACGTTGACGAAGGCGACAATGCAGCCGATCTATCGGAGTATCAGCCGCGCTCGCTGTGTAATATAGCTCTCGGCGATACAAGAAAAAGGTGGATCGGACTCGGTGACGTTAATGAAAAAATTATCTCAGGCTTCGTAGCGGTTGAGGACAGAAAATTCTACACACATTCGGGAGTTGACGTCAAGAGAACGCTGTACGCGCTTTTAAACAGTATGTTTCATTTTAGGGAAACGTTCGGTGCCTCAACCATAACTCAACAGGTAGTTAAAAATATAAGCGGAGACAGCGAGATCACCTTAAAGCGCAAGCTTTCCGAGATAATACGTGCGTATAATATAGAAAAAAATCATTCAAAAGACGAAATCATGGAATTATATCTAAACATAGTTCCAATGGGTGAAAATATTATAGGTGTAAATATGGCAGCCGAGGTATATTTCGGTAAAGAGCCTAAAGAGCTTTCGACAGAGGAATGTGCCACCCTGATAGGAATAACGAATGCACCGACAAGATACAATCCGCACATTCACCCGAACGAGTGCTTAAAAAAACGCAATGACGTGCTTTATGCTATGCATGATTTCGGAATACTGAGCAAAGAAGAATACGAGCAAGCAATTTCGCAAAAGCTTGATGTAATTCCACGGAGCGAGGTAAACGAAGAGCCGCTTTCATGGTTTATAGAAACCGTTAATTCCGACGTTATCTCAGCACTTTGCCAAAAATATAATATGTCTTTTGCGGGGGCTGAAGCATTGCTCTTTAACGGTGGCTTGAAAATATATACAACCGAGAACGTTTCGGTGCAAAATACCTTGGAAGAATACTTTTCGGACAAATCTAATTTTCCGAATGAAATAAACCGCGGACTTGATTATTCTATGGTGGTGGTTGATTCGAAAAACGGAAATTTGCTCGGAATAGTCGGTTCCGTAGGAAAAAAGCAGGGAAATAAGCTTCTCAACCTGGCACTCGTACCGAGAACACCCGGCTCATCCTTAAAACCTATTGCACTGTACGCACCGCTTATTGACAGCGGAAAAATAAATTATGCAACCGTTTTTGATGACGTTCCCTTGGATTTCAAAAAAAGCGGTACCGACTATATTGAATATCCTCAGAATTATCCAAAGAGATACGATGGCTTGACAACGGTAAAGGATGCGTTGCGCTTATCCAAAAATACTGTTGCTGTGAAGCTGTACAATATGCTCGGAGCGGAAGAAATATACAGGAATCTCAAAAGCGGCTTCGGTTTCTCCTCGCTCGTCAGACACACCGAGGAAGCTGACGGAAAAATTCTTACCGATCTTGCACCGTCTCCGCTTGCCCTGGGGCAACTGAGCTACGGAGTTTCCGTTCGTGAGCTTACGTCGGCATATACCGTATTTCCGTCTGACGGTGTTTTGCACAGTGCCAGAAGCTATATTGCAGTATATGATTCAAATGGAAATATAATATTGGATAATGCTCCCACTGAAAAACGCATTTTTTCGATCGGCACGGCAAGAATAATGAATCAGCTTCTGATGCAGGTGACAAAAAATGGTACGGCATCGGCAATAACACTGAAAAGAACGGTTGATACCGCAGGTAAAACGGGAACGTCGGGAGATGATAAAGATAGGTTGTTTGTCGGCTATACACCTTACCTGACAGCGGGAATATGGTGCGGCTACCGTGACAGCACCGCATCAGTAGGGCGAGCAGCACCGTCACATATAGAAATATGGGACAACGTTATGAAGAGCATACATTCAAAAATGCTAAGTGAGTATGATGACGGTGAGATAGAGAGCTTTTCTACAGGTGGGCTTATCAGGAGGGAATTTTGCCGCGATTCGGGCAGGCTGTACTCGGATAACTGCTTGCACGACCCTCGGGGTTCCAGGCTTGATTGGGGCTATTTTCTTCCGTCCTCACAGCCGACAGGGCTTTGTGACAGACATATTTTGTGTAAGTATGATATATTTGCTGAGGGCGTTGCATGCGATGGCTGCCCCGATGAATTTGTTTTGGACGTGTCGCTTCTTCGCATAGACCGAACGTTTCCAAAGGAAATATATATAACGGATGCGGAATACGTATGGCGCAGTACCGACGGCACAAAACCACCGCCAAACGATTTTGACGTTCCGTTTTTCTATCCTTATATTCCGGAGGGAGACTACGTAGGGCGAGGAAGAAATAAAAAACAGTACAATTCATTTTGTTTTATTCATAACGGATAGTTTACTTTTTCCGTCGTTTGTGGTAGTATATATGTATCAAAGACGCACGGAGACGAAGATGGAATATAGCATTATTTATTCTGACAGAAAAAGCGTGGGGCTCAAGGTAAAGGATGGAAAGCTTACCGTAAGAGCACCACGCGGTACGAAAAAAGAATATATAGAAAAGGTGATAAAAAAGCATGCCGCTTGGATAGAGTCGGCTGTTTTGCGAGAGCGTGCAACTCGTGAGCTGTACAGCGAGCTTAGCGAAGATGAAATTAAAAGTCTGAAGCTTGCCGCACACGCATACTTTGAGGAGCAATGTGCGCATTATGCTTCGATTATGGGGCTTCGCTATAGCAAAATTACAATAACGTCTGCAAAAGGGCGTTTCGGCTCTTGCTCATCATCGGGGCATATTTGCTTTTCATATAGGCTTATGTTATATCCCGAAGCTGCCAGAGAGTACGTTGTTGTGCATGAGCTGGCACATCTTCGCGAAATGAATCATTCGAAACGCTTTTACCGTATAGTAGAGCGGTATATGCCTGATTATAAAGAGCGCAAAAAGCTGCTGAAGCTAAAGGGGTGACTGCGCTTAAAATTCGAGCGTATGAGATACGAGTGTGTCACTCTCATAAATGAGCTTAAGCGAGAAAAAACGGTTTTCTGTGTCGAGCAGCTTTAAAAATATCTTATCGCCCTCCCATATTTTCAGGGATGGAATATCGGCCTTTTTTACCCACATCGGAACTCCCTCGTCACACTCCTTGGGGATATCTCCCGAATAACTGTCAGATTTAAAAAGGTGCATGTACTCGGTTCCGAAAAGGTCCGAAACAAAGGTTATAATTCCCGCGTAGCGAAGAGAGTTCAGGGTTAGTCCCACCTCTTCGCGCACCTCGCGGCGAACACAGTCAAAGGGCGTTTCACCGTATTCCAGCTTCCCGCCTATGCCTATCCATTTATCGTGGTTTTCATCGTTTATCTTCTTTACACGGTGTAGCATCAGATAGCATCCGTCGTTTTCTATATAGCACAATGTGGTTTGTTTCATACAGACCCCTTTTTCATTTATTTTTACGACTACTTAATTTTATCACAAGCCGGAGGCATTTTCAACAATATTTTAATTTTTTGTGAAATCTATTGATTTCTTGCTGATAAAATGATACAATTAAGTAGTTAATCATTAACATGTTAATTATTTGGGAGGGGAAATGACGGAAAACAAATCTCATGCCTTGATAAGGCAAATGATAACAACTAACCGCATGCACAAAAAGGCCATCGAAACCGTTGTTGACGATATCGGTATTCACCGAGGGCGTCATCATCTGCTGATGAATATTGCTAAGCGCAAATTCAATTCTCAAAAGGAAATAGCAGATCATCTCGGTATAACGCCTGCGGCGGTAACGGGCATGCTGGCAAAGCTTGAAGCGGACGGATTGATATTCAGAACCGTCGGGCGTGATGGCAGATTTAATGAAATATCCATTACCGAAAAAGGGAAGAGCATAGTTGAAAATTCACGCGCATACTTCGATAAGGTAGATGAACGGGTATTTTCAGGACTGTCCGAGAGTGAGCTTGTGACCTTTTCGGATTGTCTTGCCGTCATGCAATCAAATCTTGAAAAAATAATACAGGAGGATAAAAAGTGAAACGCTGGTTTAAATACGTAAAGCCGTACCTACCGTACTTTATTCTCGGTCCGCTTTGTATGATAGTTGAGATATTGGGTGAGATCATCATGCCAAGACTTCTGGCTATCGTTATAAACAATGCGTCAGAGAAAATAGGAATTGGTATAGGAATAGGTGCTTTAATGATAGTTTGTGCCATTCTTATGATGGCGGGCGGTGTCGGCGGAGCATATTTCGGCGCTAAAGCATCTGTAAATTTTGCAACAGATCTCAGGCGCGATGCCTACCGATCAATACAAAAGTTTTCATTCTCAAATATAGATAAGTTTTCCACTGGTTCTCTTGTGACAAGACTTACAAATGACGTCACGCAGCTACAGAATTTTGTTAATATGCTTTTGAGAATGGCATTGCGCTCTCCGGGAATAATCATCGGTGCGATAGTTATGGCAATCTCGCTTAACCCATCGCTTTCGGTGGTGCTTTCCGTTAGTGTTCCGTTGATGATATTTACCATTGTCGGGCTCATAGTTCTTGCGCTTCCCAGATATTCAAAAATGCAGGTCAAGATCGATAAGCTCAATTGTACCGTTCAGGAAAACGTAACTAACGTAAGAGTTGTTAAATCCTTTGTCAGAGAGGATAAAGAGATAGAGAAATTCAACGTCGCGAACGGTGATTTAAAGGATGCATCGCTTCGCGCCACGAAAATAATGGTAGTTCTCGCACCCTTGATGAATTTGTTTATGTACGCGACCATAATAATTGTTGTATGGCGTGGACACGGAGACGTTCTTTCCGGGGGAATGAAGGTAGGAGATCTCAGTGCATTCATTACATACGTCAACCAGATACTTCACTCGCTTATGATGGTATCCATCCTCTTCACAACAGCTTCGCGAGCTATTGCATCAGGCAAGAGAATTGGCGAGGTGCTTGACGAAAAAATAGATATCACCGATGATGAAGCGGATATGAAGGATAAAAAGGTAACCGAGGGTAGAATAGAGTTCCGCGGTGTGAAATTCCGCTATTATAAGAACAATGAGGAGCAGGTGCTTGATAATATAAGCTTCATGGTAGCTGCGGGAGAAACCGTAGGAATTATCGGCTCCACGGGATGCGGAAAAAGTACACTTGTTTCAATGATACCAAGGCTTTATGACGTTGATGAGGGATGCGTGCTTGTTGACGGAGCGGACGTGCGCAGCTATTCTCTCGAAAATCTTCGTGACGGTATCGGAATGGTGCTTCAAAAGAATCTTTTGTTCTCGGGAAGCATAGAAGAGAACTTGAAGTGGGGAGATTCGGATGCGAGCGAAGAAGAAGTGCGTGCTATGGCAAGCGCAGCCGCAGCCGATAAATTCATAGAATCCTTCCCCGAGGGGTATAACAGTATTCTCGAAAAGGGCGGTAACAACGTTTCGGGCGGCCAGAAGCAGAGACTTTGTATCGCAAGAGCTTTGCTGAAGAAACCTAAAATACTTATACTTGATGACTCGACAAGTGCTGTTGATACGGCGACCGAAAGACAGATAAAAAAAGCACTTGCAAATATGAGTGGCTCGACAAAGATTATAATAGCTCAGAGAATATCTTCCGTAAAGGATGCCGACAGAATAATAGTTATGGATGACGGCAAGATCACGGGAATAGGAACTCATGATGAGCTTCTTCTCAACAATGAGACCTACAGTGAAATATATTATTCTCAAAACGAAAAAGAAAACAAGGAGGTAGTCTGATATGGCAAGAACGCTGGAACAGCTGAGAGCAAGATATAACAGCTCGGAAAAGGCACAAAAGCGAGCTATGCCCATGATGAACAGAGGCGGTCCCAGGCGAGACCCATCCATGCAGGGCAAGCCGAAGAATATGAAAAAGACCGTTGGCAGGCTGCTCTCTTACGTTGGAAAATATAAATTCAGTCTTACGGTCGTATTTATATGTATGATATTTACAGCGATAACGTCTCTCTTTGGCTCATACATGATAGCACCGATCATAGACAGGATAACGGTTGTGGTTGCTCCCGAGACCGAAATATCAATGAGCCCTGCCGAAAAAATGATAGACGGCTTGATCACGAAAATAACCGAGATACCGCAGGTCAGCAATCTTTTGGAAAGTAAGCTCGGTGCAGTGGGCTTCTACGTATTCATAGCGGTAGTAATACTTGCCGTAATATACGTTATTTCGATAGTATGCACCTACGCAGAATCAAGGCTTATGCTTTCAATATCTCAGAATTCTATCGAAAGCATAAGACAAGACCTTTTTGTGAGGCTTCAAAGGCTTCCGTTGCGTTACTTTGACACCAATCCTACGGGTGAGGTAATGAGCCGCTTTACCAACGATATAGACAATATCGACGTAATGCTGAACAACTCCCTTACGTCTATAGTATCAGGCGCGGTAACTATTCTCGGAACGTTTGTGTTTATGCTTACGACGAACGTATGGCTCACACTTGTTACGGTCGTTTTTATACCGATCTTTATAAGAGGCGGTGCGATCATAGGTAAGCTCTCCTCCAAGCACTACGTTGCGCAACAGGCAGCGATAGGCGCAGTAAACGGATATATTGAGGAGACTGTAAGCGGGCAAAAGGTTATAAAGGTGTTCAATCATGAGCAAGTTTGCTCCGAGGAGTTTGAGACACTCAATGAGGATTTACGCGATAAGCAGTTCAGTGCTCAGTTCTGGGGCGGTGTAATGGGCCCGATCATGGGAAATACAAGCCAGATCAGCTACGGAATTACCGTAGGTCTCGGTGGAGTTCTTATGTTTACAAGCGGTTTGACCCCTGGTGCACTTACTGTTTTTGCAGGATATGCAAGGCATTTTTCTATGCCGATAAACAGAATATCCAATCAGATGTCTACTATATTTGCAGCTCTCGCGGGTGCGGAGCGTGTATTTGCTGTTATGGATGCAGACCCTGAGGTGGCTGACGTTGCCGATGCGCATGAAGATAAGATATACGGTGACGTTGTGCTGAAGGACGTTACCTTTGGATACGTTCCCGAAAAGGACGTTTTGAAAAACGTATCTCTTTATGCGCATCCCGGGCAAAAGATAGCCTTTGTAGGCTCGACAGGTGCCGGGAAAACAACAATAACCAATCTTTTAAACCGCTTTTACGATATCAGCTCAGGCGAGATAACAATTGACGGTAAGCCTCTTACAAGCTATAAAAGAGAATATCTGCGCGAGAATATAGCCATGGTTCTTCAGGATACTCACTTGTTCACAGGAACGGTAATGGAAAATATCCGCTATGGCAGACTTGATGCTACCGATGATGAGGTTATTGCAGCGGCAAAAACAGCAAGCGCCCATAGCTTTATTACAAGGCTTGAGAATGGGTATGACACTGTTCTTGAGGGTGACGGTGCAAATCTTTCTCAAGGTCAGCGCCAGCTGCTTAATATAGCAAGAGCCGCGCTTTCCCGTGCACCGATACTCGTGCTTGATGAGGCAACGTCATCGGTCGATACCAGAACCGAGCGTCACATAGAGCGCGGTATGGATAGGCTTATGCAAAATAGAACGACATTTGTTATAGCTCACAGACTTTCCACAGTAAGAAACGCAAATGCTATAATGGTTCTCGAAAAAGGCGAGATCATTGAGCGTGGAACTCATGAGGATCTTCTTGCCATACGTGGAAGATACTACGAGCTGTATACAGGAGTAAAGGAGCTGGCATAGCTCAAAAATTAAGAAGAGCAAGATTACAAGGAGAAAATGATATGCACCTCCAAAAGTGTCTAACCTTGGGGGTGCATATCAACCCTTATAATCTTGCTCTTTTTATCGGTATATCACCGATGTTACTTAATTGAAATAAATACGATTTTTTACTGCTTCAAGCATTATTATTGCGCTGCTTTTATTGGTAGCCAAAGGAATACTCTGAACGTCGCAAAGGCGGAGAAGAGCAGAGACGTCGGGCTCATGCGGCTGAGCGGTAAGCGGATCGCGCAAGAAAATAATCAGGTCGATCCCACCCGTCGCAAGCATAGCACCGATCTGCTGATCGCCACCGAGAGGCCCGCTTTTCATTCTGTGAATGGAAAGCCCTGTCTCACCCATTATCAAGGTACCCGTAGTTCCCGTTGCATAAAGCTCATGAGCACTCAGCACCTCGCGATAGGTCTTTGCAAGCTCGATTATCTCATCCTTCTTCTTATCGTGAGCAATAAGCGCAATTTTCATAATTAGTCAATAGTACCTACGATGTAGGGAGCCATATCAGCCTTTTCCTGAGCGATCCTTGCAGCCTCAGCCTCTTCCTCAGCACGCTTTGCAGCAGCTTCAGCGGCGCGAGCCTCTGCAGCAGCAGCCTTTTCGGCAGCATCTGCAATAGCACGGATAGAAAGGGAAAGCTTACGGTTTTCATTGTCTATATTTACGATCTTTACGTCAACAACGTCGCCGATGTTAAGAACGTCGGAGGGAGTAGCTATTCTTTCTTTGGATATAGCGGAAATATGAATAAGTCCGTCAACACCCTCGCTTACCTCAGCGAAAGCACCGAAGGGAGTGAGAGATACGATCTTAGCAGGGAGGATTTCGCCAACGGAGTGAACTGCAACGAATTTGCTCCAAAGGTCCATATCCTCGGTCTTATAACCGAGAGAAATTCTCTTCTTTTCAGCATCAAGCTCCTTGATGTAAACGTCGATCTGCTGACCTACGGAAACAACCTGAGCGGGGTGCTTTATCTTCTTCCAGGAAAGCTCGGAATTGTGAACCATACCGTCAACACCGCCGATGTCAACAAATGCACCGTAAGCGGTAAGATTTTTAACAGTACCAACGTAGTGCTTACCAACCTCAAGTGTTGCCCAGATAGCCTCTTCCTTTGCAGCCTTTTCAGCCGCAAGAACTACCTTAATGGAACCGAGAGCCTTTTTCTTTGCTACGTCAAACTCAATGAGCTTGATCTTTGTATCGGTGCCTACAAGCACAGACATATCGCCACCCTTAGCAACGCCTGTCTGAGATGCGGGAACAAATACGGAATTGCCCAGTGCGGATACGATAACACCGCCCTTGTTTGCGGATACTACCTTACCCTCAAGTATTTCACCTGCATCATACGCTTCCTTGAGGACTATCCAGCTGTTGTCTGCATCAACTCTCTTTTTGGATACAGTAGCAAGTCCTGCCTTGTCATCAACTCTGATGACGAATACTGCGACCTCGTCGCCAACCTTAAACATATCGCGAAGAACAGCGTTAGGGTCGTCTGTGATCTGCTCTTTGGTAAGAACACCGGTAACTTTTACGCCGAGATCAAGTTTGATCTCATTGTCGCCGATAGTGCAAACTATACCGTTAACTGTATCTCCTGTATGTAAAGTTTTGAGTGTGTCCTCGAGAAGTGCCTCGAAGTCAAGTTCTTTGTTTTCCATAACTTTTATAACCTCCGTTATTATACCGTCGGGTGTGGAAGCGCCCGCGGTTATTCCTACGCATTTTGCGTGGTCAGGAAAATCAGCTAACAAGTCCTTTTCCGACTCAATCCACAGAGTGTCGGGACATTCTTTTTTACAAAGCTCATAAAGCTTATGCGTATTAGAGCTGTCCTTTCCACCTATGACTATCATCAGATCGGAATCTTTCGCAATTCTTATTGCTTCATTCTGACGATTTTCAGTGACACTACATATTGTATCAAAAAAAATTGCATTTGTACATAGGTTTTTTAAAATTTTTTTAATTTTTGCAAAAAGCTCCAAATTTTCCGTCGTTTGAGAGCATAATATAGGAATTTTGTTTGTAAAATCCAGCTGGGCAAGGTCATCCGGCGAGCTGATAGCATGCTTTTCACCGTGAGCATAGCTAAGAATTCCTATCGCTTCGGGGTGAGTCGGATTGCAGAAGAGTAAGAAACAAGTGTTATCGTTTGTTTGCTCAGAAGCTATCCTGTGTATGCGTTTTACCGAAGGGCACGTCATGTCAACGACTCTGAAATTTTGGTATTCGGCTTCAAGTGAACGCAAAACGGCTTCCTCGTTTTTCGGAATTCCGTGTGTGCGTATCACAAGTGTGTGCAGGCGATCGGGCTCATTTTTCGATAGCGCACTCACCTCGTCAAATGAGACGGTGCGAACACCGAGAGAGGCAAGTTCATCATTGTAAAGCCTGTTGTGTATGAGAGTGCCCAGTGTGTATATCGTTTCGTTTTCAGACTTGTTTTCAATAAGTCTGCGTATGCTGTCGTCAGCGCGTTTAACTCCGGGGCAGAAGCCGGCGTTTTTTGATAATCTTATATTCAATTCTTTTCCTCGGTATCACCCGGGGCGGGGAGGGCATTGTAGCCGCCCAATGCGCAAAGGGTAGAGAACATCTTTGCCGTTGCAACACGGTATTCCTCGGAGCCGCCTTTTTCAAAATTGAATTCGGAATACTTTATGGGTTTACCGATAATAACTTCGATAGGCTGCAGGAACTTATATTTTTCGCCCTTCGTTTTAATGCAAACGGGAATTACGTCCGCATGTGCGTGGTAGGTGATAAGTGCCGCACCGTTTTTGATCGGAGTTTCAGCAGGGTTGACACCTGGATATCTGTGTCCCTGTGGAAATATAGCGATCTGCTTACCCTCTTTAACGAGATTGACAGCGTTTTTCAGCGCACCGACGTCTCTTCCACCGCGGTCAAGCTGGACCGCACCGAGAGCCCTCATAAGCGAGCTTAGCACAGGTACGGAGAACCATTCTTTCTTTGCAAGAAATCTTATCTGCCTTGGGAATACCGTTCCAAGCAGGAATATATCGTTGACACCGATATGGTTGCAGCAGATGACCGCACCTCCCTCGGCGGGTATATTTTCCAAGCCCGTAACGCGCACTCTTGCGAAGAATTTATATATCGGAGCTATGATGAAACGCATTGTCATGTAAAAGGGATGCCCCTTCTTTGCACGCTCCTTTTTTACTTTGTTGATTATATCAAGCACGGCTTTGACTGTGCCATCAAAATCAAGCTCGGAATTATCAAGCATAGTTGCATCCTTAGCGGGTACACAGGGTGCGAGGGCTCTTGTGGAGTCATTCTCGTCTCTTTGCACCATTTCGCTGTAGACTTTTTCGTAAGTGGTGTCAATGCCTTTGGCTATAAGCTCGTTGTAGCGCCTTTTTGCCCTTGCTTCGGGGCTTGCGGTAAGAAATATCTTTACCTCCGCGTAAGGAAGGATAACTGTTCCGATATCCCGTCCATCCATTATTACATCATTTTCCTCAGCAATGCTCTTCTGGGTTTGCAGCAGGAATTCGCGAACAGGGCCGAGTGCGCTGACGGCAGACGCCGCCATAGATGCCTCGGGAGTCCTTATCTCGTCTCCAACTGCCTGACCGTCAAGGATGATGAGCTGCGCACCGTCCTTGAATTTGAGTTCAAGTGAGATGTTCGGAAGCAGGGAAGCGACTGCTGCTTCATCGGAAGGATCCGTATTATGTCTCAGCATGTATACACCGATAGTTCGGTAAAGCGCTCCCGTATCAACGTAGATAATGCCGAGCTCCTTTGCAACAGCCTTTGCGACACTGGATTTACCTGCACCGCCGGGGCCGTCAATAGCTATTCTTAACATACATTTGAAATCCTTTCATTGGTTTTCAGCCGCATTCTTACCCGCGACGTAACCTGTGGAATATGCGATCTGGAGATTGAAGCCGCCCGTATAAGCATCGACGTCTATTATTTCACCTGCGAAATACAGTCCGGGAACAAGCTTCGATTCCATTGTTTTCGGATTGATTTCCTTTACCTCTATACCGCCCGAGGTGATTATCGCCTCCTCGATCGGTCGTGTACCCGAAAGCGGTATCTTCAAGCCTTTCATCAGCAAAAGAAGCTTTTGTCTCTCTGCCTTGGTTATTGAATTTACTTTTTTAGACGGCTCTATGCCCGAGAGAACTATAAATGTGTCTATCATTTTGGAAGGAAGCAGGGCTCCGAGAGAGTTTGAATAACATTTGTTCGGATTTTTTGAAAAATCCGACAGTATTCTTGAGTCGAGCGTCTTTTCATCAAGCGCAGGCTTGAGGTCTATAGAAAGCGTTAGTTGCGAGATATCCCTATCTACAAGATGAGAGGATGCGGAAAGAACCATTGGTCCTGTAATGCCAAAGTGCGTGAACATCATTTCACCGAAATCGGTGTAAAGCACCTTGCCCGAGCCGTCAGTGATCTTGATCGCAACGTTTTTCAAGGAAAGCCCCATCATCTCAGCGCATATCGGTGATTTTGATTCAAGCGGTACAAGCGAGGGCTTCAACTCCGTTACGGTGTGCCCGAGAGCCAGAGAGATTCCATAGCCCGAGCCGTCCGATCCGGTTAAGGGATAGGATTTTCCGCCCGTTGCCAAGATAACGGCATCAAAGCTGCGTTCGCGTGCCGCTTTGACGGTAAATTCTCCGTTATCGCATTTTTTTACTGCATTTACCTTTTCGTAAATGACGGTTGCCCCATCGCAATATCTCCTCATTGCATCAACTATAGTTTTCGCCTTGTCATCAAGAGGAAATACCCGATTGCCGCGCTCGGTTTTCAGCGATACCCCAAGCTCTTCAAAAAGCTCCATGGTCTTTTCGGGAGAAAGCGTATGCAGTGACGTGTAAAGAAATCTGTGATTTTTTGTAACGTTCTCCAGGAAATCATTGACAGAGCAGTTGTTTGTCACGTTGCATCTGCCTTTTCCCGTTATCGCAAGCTTTCTGCCAAGGCGGTCCTTGTGCTCAAAGATCGTGACATCAGCACCGCATTTCAATGCGGTACCTGCCGCCATCATACCCGCAGCACCGCCGCCGATAACTGCAATTCTTTTTGATTTATATAAATTATGAGTCATTTTTTGGCGTATACGTTGTACTCATCCCAGATTTTTTCCAAACGGTCAAATCTGTCACGGATGCGTGCCTCGCGTCTTGACGTGATCTCAACGATTATAGCATTTATAATGCTTATCGGAGCAACGAGTGAGTCCATAAACGACGCCATATCGCTCTGAGCTGTAAGCAGATATGTAGCATGTTCTGCAAGCGGTGCATTTGTTGAGTCGGTAAAGACTATGACCTTTGCATTGTTTTGCTTTGCGAATTTTACGGCATTGATCATCTTCGATGAATATCTCGGGAATGAAAAAGCAATCAGAAGATCATCGGAGCCTATCGAGAACATCTGCTCAAAAACTTCAGCCGTAGACGTAGGCTCAATAAGTATTACGTTGTCAAATATAAGAGAAAGGTTGTATTTGAGAAGCATTGCCAAGGCGCCCGAGCTTCTTGCACCCATAACGAATATTCTTTTCGCACTGAGGATCGCGTCGCACGAGTTGAAGAAAGCGGTCCTGTCTATACGGTCAAAGGTAGCTCTTATTTTAGCAATGTCCGAATTTGATACGTTTTCGAGAATATCGCCTTGACCTATACGCTGCTTTGTTACGTCTATTCTCTGGTTGGGAGTAAGCTTAGCGCGTACAAGTTCCTGCACAGCCTTCTGCATTTCCGAATAACCCTCGTATCCAAGGCGGGTGGCGTATCTTACGACTGTGGATTCCGAAACTCCCGTATAACGACCAAGCTTTGAGGCTGTCATATAGGCAACCTTATCATACTCGTTGAGTATTGCAAGAGATATCTTTTTGTGTCCTTTTGAAAGCTTTTTGAACCTATCATTGATTCTTGTAGCTATATCGTTAGCCATTTTTACACCTCTGTTTATAATGATATATATTGGATCAGAGCTTTGCGATAGCCGTATCTATTCTGGAAAGAGTCTCGGACTTTCCGATGACTTCCATTATCTCTGTTGCTCCACCGGGAGTTGCAGCCATTCCTGAAACAGCGATACGAAGGCACCACATAAGTGCACCTGTTTTCATACTGAGCTTCTCCGTAAGCGGCATAAGAGCGGCAAAGAGCGTATCGTTGTCAAAGGACTCAACCTCCTGAAGAACGTCCTTTGCGGCAATAAGTGTATTTTTGACGGTGTCAAGCTCGTTGATCTTGTTCTTCTTGTTATAGAAGAGCTCCTTTTCATATTCGGGGAGGGTGATGAAGAAGGACATCTTTTCATCAAGCTCGGAGAACTTCGAAATTCTCGTCTTGAGAAGAGAGAGCATCTTAGCTTTGTTTATTCCCGTCGGAATATCCGTCTTGATGAAAGCGTAAGCTTTATTTGCAAACACCTCATCATCCAGCTTGTGAATATATTCACCGTTGAACCAGAGCAGCTTTTCAAAGTCGAAAACGGCGGGGGATTTTGATACGCCGTCAATGGTAAATGCCGCCTTGAGTTCATCAAGCGTAAAGAACTCGCTTTCGCTCATTTTCGGGCACCATCCGAGTAGTGAAATGTAATTGGTTATTGCCTCTGGCAGATATCCGTCGGCAACAAGATCCTGGAAGGATACGGCACCGTGCCTCTTGGAGAGCTTGGATACGCTTCCGTCTGCATTTTTACCCATAAGCAGGGGAAGATGCACGTAATTGGGGCGCTCCCAACCAAACGCATCGTAAAGAAGAACGTACTTGGGCGTAGAGGTAAGATATTCCGAGCCTCTTACAACATGTGTAACACCCATAAGATAATCGTCAATAACGTGAGCGAAATTATAAGTGGGATAGCCGTCAGCCTTCATCAGTATCTGATCTTGCAGTTCGGAGTTGTTCATGGTTATTTCACCAAAAACGCAGTCTGTATACGAAGTAGTTCCGTCAAGGGGCATCTTCTGCCTGATAACGTAGGGAATTCCCTCGGCAAGCTTTGCTTCTACCTCTTCGGGGCTGAGATTTCTGCAATGGCGATCGTATCCGCCCGTTGCATCCTCACTGTGAAGCACCTCAAGTCTCTCCTTTGTACAGAAGCAATAGTATGCATGACCTGCCTGTACAAGCTTCTTTGCGTATTCCATGTAAATCTCCTTGCGCTCGCTCTGAACGTAAGGGCCGTGATCTCCGCCAACGTCGGGACCTTCATCATAATTCAGACCTGTGATAGCCAGAGTGCTTTTGATAACATCTGTTGCACCCTCAACGAGGCGTTCGCGGTCGGTGTCCTCAATGCGGAGTATAAATTTACCGTCATCGTGCTTTGCGATTAGGTATGAATAAAGTGCTGTTCTGAGATTTCCGATATGCATATAGCCCGTCGGGCTCGGAGCAAATCTTGTTACTGTCATTTTTCTGTCCTCATTTCGTTACATATAATTTTACACCGAATATCATATTAACACAAAATTCAAAATAAATCAAGTTCTAAGTAAGATTTTTTATTTATTTTTAAGTAATATCCGCTTTTTTTCAAAAAAAGTAGGGGCATGAAAATAATTGATGATTTTTTACAAAAAATATTTGACTTGTAAGCGATGAATGTTGTATAATAAATTCAGAAAAAATTGCGGAATGGAGCACTGAATTGTTTAAAAGTACATTTGCTAAGTATCTGACCGTTTTTTTGGTCATACTTTTGATAAGCTTCGTGATCCTCACAAGTATAGTTACGAGTACGATAAGGGATTACGTAACCGCTGATATGGAGCAATCATTGATAAAGACAAGCTCTGCGCTGTCAAGGCATTTTGAAATATTACAGGTAGAGGATATAGAGCGCTACATCAGCCTTGAGCTGGGAGTTGCCGGAATAATTCCGATCATAAATCAGAATGATGAAGCACAAATAATTATTGCCGATGCCGACGGAAAAATAATACTCACAACGGTCAGGTATAAGGAGATTGACGGTGTTAGGGAGCCTGTCACAACGTTTGACGAGGGGGATCTCGGCAGCCTTGATATCAAAAGCTTTGTGGAGTATGAGAGTAACGGAAAAAAATATCTTCATTATAAAGGAGAGTTTTCAGCTGTGGGTGAGGAAGCCTATCAGCTTTGCGCGGTTCCGATAACTACCAAGGGAGTTCTTCGTGGGTATGCAATATCGCTTATGAATGCAGACATGGAGAACGGTCTTGTGTCAAATACACGTAAAACTATAATCAACAGTGCGCTTTGGGTAATGCTTTCTGCCATGATAGCTCTGTATCTTGTTACGGAGCGTGTAATAAACCCTCTGAAAAATATGACTCGGGCAACAAAAAGCTTTGCAAAAGGGGATTTCAGCACACGTGTAACGGTGGTGGGGCACGATGAAATAGCTGAGCTTGGTACTGCATTCAATCAAATGGCGGAAGCTCTGGACAGCTTTGAGAAAATGCGTAACTCATTCCTCGCAAACGTATCGCACGATCTTAGAACACCGATGACAACCATTGCAGGCTTTATTGACGGAATAACGTCCGGTGCGATACCGCCCGATAAGCATGAATACTATCTAGGTATAATATCTGCGGAGGTACACAGGCTCTCGCGCCTTGTTTCGGATCTGCTTGATATATCAAGGCTGGAGTCAGGAGAGCGCAAGTTCAATTTCGTAAGCTTCGATATAGCCGAGATGGCAAGGATAATACTCATATCCTTTGAACAAAAGATCAGTGAAAAAAATCTTGACGTTATCTTTGAGAGTGACGATGAGGTGCTTGTTATTGCGGATAAGGATGCTATACATCAGGTGGTGTATAATCTAATGCACAATGCGATAAAGTTCTCAAAAGAGGGCGGCAAGCTGGCAATCTCGATATCGAGGACCGAGAATAAAAAAGTTCGTATATCGGTTTACGACGAGGGGCAGTCTATAAGCAAGGAAGATCTTCCGCTTGTATTTGACAGATTTTATAAGACCGATAAGAGCCGCGGACTCGATAAGAGCGGTGTAGGTCTCGGACTTTATATTTGCAAAACCATAATCGATGCTCACAAGGAAGAGATACATGCAGAATCTCCGAACGATAACGGTGCGGAATTCTGGTTTACTCTCAAGGAGAATACCCACTATCTTAAGAACGGTAAGTAAATTAAAATGAAAGACAGGATTATATTACACTGCGATTGCAATTCCTTTTTCGCTTCTGTCGAAACGGTGCTTGAGCCAAGGTATGCGAATGTTCCGATGGCAGTGGCAGGTGACGTGGAGAACAGGCACGGCATTATTCTTGCAAAAAACGAGCTTGCAAAAAAATACGGCATAAAAACTGCGGAAACCGTTTATTCTGCAAAGCAGAAATGCCGCGATCTTGTTCTTGCAGCACCGCATTACGATGAATATTTGAAGTATTCGCGAATGGCAAACGAAATATATGCCAGATATACCGATATGATAGAGCCGTTCGGAATTGACGAAAGCTGGCTTGACGTTACCGCAAGCGGAGTTTTCGGTAACGGAGAACAGATAGCCGAGAAAATCCGGTGCGATATCAAGCGAGAGCTTGGAATAACCGTTTCCGTAGGCGTTTCATTCAACAAGGTGTTTGCAAAGCTCGGAAGCGATTACAAAAAGCCCGATGCGGTAACGGTGATAAGCCGTGAAAATTACAAAAGCTTCGTATACCCCATGCCCGTGTCCAATTTGCTTTTTGTCGGCAAGAGAACGGAAGAGTCGCTTCGTACACTCGGGATAAAAACTATCGGAGAGCTTGCAGCGGCGAGCTGCGATCTTCTTGTTATGAAGCTCGGGAAGGCAGGCAGTATGCTATCCGCTTATGCAAGGGGAGAGGATACCTCGCCCGTGGAGGCTACCGATAAATCGGATGCAAAAAGCATCGGTAACGGATTTACGTTCAAGCACGACCTTGTCGGAAGAGAGGCTTGCAGAACGGGTATAAATTATTTGGCTGAGGAGATTGGTACAAAGCTTCGTACACGGGGGCTTAAGTGCGCAACCGTGCAGATAAGTATAAAGGACGAGTATCTGAGAACCATTCAGCGAAACGCACCGCAGGAGCCTCCGTCCGATATTTCCTATGAAATCGCAAAAACCGCATATGAGCTGCTTTGCCGTGTATGGAGTGAGGAAAAGCCCGTAAGAATGTTGACTGTAACGGCTACCAATCTTATACACAGCGAAAGCATTGCACAGCAGCTTGATTTCTTCGGAAATGAAAATGAAGAAAAACGCAAAAAGAACGAAAAAAGAGAGATTGCCGTTGACGAGATAAGAGAAAAATTCGGTGAACTTTCTATATTCAGGGCATCTATAATAGGCAACGATATCGGAATAAAAAGCAAAAAAAATACAAAGAAATAAGCCGCGGATCTTCCACTGTGTGAGTTGCGGCTTATTTCTTCTTCGTCAGATATTTATGATCTTTGCACCGAGACGTACAAGCTCTTCGGGCTTATGCGTTACTATCAGAACAAGGCGTGTGCTTGCTTCTTCCTTTATGATATCAAGCACCGTATCGACCAAAGCGGCATCAAGCTCTTTCGTTGCCTCGTCAAGAATTAAAATTGGTGATTTTTTCAATACAGCTCTAGCGAAAGCGACTCTTTGGCGCATACCGCCGGAAAGCTCATCAGGGTATAATTTCATATCGTTTTCCGAGAACATCAGACGTCCGAGAAGCGCATTGGTCTTTCTTCGGTTTTCTTCGTTTTGTTCACTGAACGACACCTTGAAAACGTTGTCAAAGGCACTGAGAGCAGGGAACAGTCTGTTCTCCTGGAAGCACACCGAGCAGTTCTCAAATCCCCCTCCGAGCACCTCACCGCAAAAGTCGCGATCAAGCCCTGCGATTATTCTCAGAAGTGTTGTTTTTCCGGCACCGCTCTCCGCGCAAAAAGCATATATTCCCACGGTATCAAACGAAAGCGATAAATCACGGAATAATAGTTTTTCGCCAAATGAGCGAGTTAGATTTTTTATACTCAAATTCATGTCTTTATTCTCCCAAGAAGAAGTTTGGTCAGCTTCTCAAGAATGATACTCAGAGTTATTATAACCACAGCCCAGGCAAATACCGAGGAGGTATCGTATGAGAGCGTTTTAAAATCCTGTATGCTTCTTCCAATGTTTGAATAGGTCATTATCTCAGCGGCGATCTCCGCTTTCCATGCAAGGCCTATAGATGTGATAACAGCGGGGATAAGATACTTTACAACCGTAGGTAAAATGAGCAGTCTTATTCTTTTCGAGAGTGTAAATTGGTAAACGTCACACACCTCTCGAAGCTCCTTTGGGATAGACCTGTAGCCGTCATATACATTCTGCCATATAATCGGTGTTACCATGAGAAAAACAACAAAAATTGCAAGTGTTGCATCTGTAAATGTAAACCAAAGTATTAAAATCACGGTAGCTATCGGTGTTGCTTTCATTACGGAAATAATGGGAGAGACCAAAGTATGCACTACCGGCAAAAGATGGCTGAGCGTTCCGAGAAGCACACCGAAAAGTATACCGAAAACCAACCCCAACGCGACTCTCAGAAGTGACGTGAGTATACTTACGATAAATTTCTCGGTTCCCGCAAGCTTGATAAGAGCGTGAAAGGTATCGGGTACACCCGGCAGAAAATAGGTATTGTCCACTGCGTACGAAAGCAACTGCCATACGCCGAGTGAAATGAGGAGCACCGCCAGGTTGCGTACTGCACTCAGTAAATTATTTTTTATAGTAGAAGCCGTCATCGGGAAGATCACCGCCGATAAGTGATGGATCTATAACGTTATAGAAATTAACAAGTACGGATTTCATATCGTCACCGTCTGTATACTTTATTGCATCGCCGAGGTTTGTAAGCGATTTCTTTGCCGGACCGGTAGCATCGAGAACGGATGCTTCGACTATATATGAAGCGGCATCGTCAAGGTTTTCGGAATTACTTATGTATTCAATCGAAGCTTGATACTCGGTAAGGAAAGCATCCGTTACGGATTTGTGCGCCTCAACGAAGGATTTGTTTGCTACGATACAGCCCATAGCTACAGGGCTTTCGGAAACGTCTGCCCACACGTCGGTCAGATCAAGTGCAACGCTGTAGGTGTAATCCTTTTCCATAGCTCCTATCTTGAGAGGTGCAGCTGTTGCAACAGGCTCGGGAACAAGAGCTATATCAACCGCTCCCGCTATCATTGCACTTGCAAGATCGCTGGGCTGAGTAAGCGTTGTTTCCTTTTCGTTGATTGTAGCCGAGGTCTTTATCGTAACGTCGAGTCCAAACTCATCTATTACGTGCTGAAGTATTGCCTTGGGAGTTCCGCTTTCAATAGTATAGACCGTCTTATCCTCAAGATCCTCAATCGATTTTACCTCTGTGCCCGTTTTTGTCATGAGGTAAAGTGAGTTCAGGCAGTTGAGTGCGAGTACCTGCACAGTCGAGCCTTGAGTGTTGTAGAGTGCTGCGGCGTTGTTGGTAGGCAAGCAAGCCATATCGATCTGACCTGCAAGCAGTGCCGCCGTTGCGTCGTTAACGCTTCCAAATTTCTCAAAAGTGTATTTTTCGTTTCCGTTAATTCCGCCGTTGTCATGTATGAGCTTGGCCATACCCATACCCGTCGGACCCTGCATATATCCTATACGGATAACGGTGTCATCGGCAGGAGCCTGTTCCTTGTTGCACGCCGTAAATGCGGTGAGTGCAAGCGTGAGCATTAGTAAAATTGCGATAAGTTTTTTCATTTTTTTATCCTTTCGAGCCCTTCCGGGCAAATTATAATAATCTTTCGTTGCTCATTTTTTATGAGTCCCTCAGCCTCAAGAGCATCAAGGTCGCGATACAGGGAAGCGCGGCCGACGCTTATTTCGGAGGCTATCATCGTGCGGGGCACGGATATTATTTCACCCGTATCGTTGTATCTCATCAGAAGATAGCTGGCAAGCTTTTTGCGCGTGCTTTTTCCCGAGAACGTATCTATCTTTTGGTTCAGGAAAGCTATCCTGCTTGCAAGAAATTTAATAACGTTCATCGCTACGGTGGGATATTTTTTTATTATTTCAAGCATATCGCTGCCGTCAATAAAAAGAACGGTTGAGCTTCTTGCGGCCCGTATCTGTGTGGGATAGTCCGAATCGGGGTCTATTATCGCGAGTATTCCGAATGAGCCGTAGCGCGATATGGAATTAAGCGTAACGCTTTGATCGAATGCTCTGTGCTTTTCAACGAGACATTCTCCTTCTATAACGAAACCTATCTTGTTTTGATGCACGGTATCGGAAAAAATTATCTCTTCCTTTGAAAACGTACGTATAGCAACGCCAATTTCCGAAAAAATACCTTCAAGCACTCGCTCTCTCAGCCCTCTGAACGGGAATAGCCTGGAAACGAAATCTAAATAATCGGGTTTCATATCCACCTCAAAGTGTATCATTTGAGACAGATTATACACTAAAAAAATCCGAATGTCAATGCTTTTTCCATAAATAAATCGCAAAAAAATTTAGTTAGTAGGTTGCCGTGATAAAAAATCCTCAAAAAAAGTGAAAAAATATATCGAAAAACCATTGCAATTGACAAATAAATATGGTATACTTTTAATAAGGTCACGCATAAATTATGCTTTACATAGATAGTCAGAGGTGAAAATGAATATTTTACTTGATACGGCACTGTCCGGTACCTTTGCAAATTTCAGCGAAATATGGAGCCTTTTGAAGAATGCCTTCGGGAATTTCAAATGGTATGATGCCTTAGATATATTATTACTTTCGGTTATTTTCTTCTGCATGTTCAAGTTCTTCCGCGGCAAAAAAGGCGGCACGCTTCTTGTCGGAATTGTAATATGCACTGTGATATGGTTCGCTTCGGCAGCACTCGGGCTTGCCGGTACGGGAATGATATTCTCAATGATATTTGAGATAGGCGTTGTTGCTCTCGTGGTAATATTTCAGCCTGAGATACGAGATGCGCTTGAAAAGCTCGGTTCGGGCTCGCTCAGCGGTATAATGAATTTCGGAGAGCAGAAAAAGAAACAGCAGATATACTACAAAGCGGTTGACGGTATTTGCGGTGCTGTGAGCGATCTTTCGCGTACCAAAACAGGTGCGCTTATGGTGCTGTCGAGAACTACAAAGCTTGACGATATAATACAAACCGGTGTTCCCATAAATGCGGATACCAACTCTTTCCTTTTGAGGAACCTTTTCTTCAACAAAGCCCCGCTTCATGACGGTGCCGTTGTTATTGACGATGCACGTATAGTTGCGGCAGGCTGCCTTCTGCCTCTCACCCGTCGTCAGGATATTGACGGGGATCTCGGTACGAGGCATCGCGCTGCGGTAGGTATGAGTGAGATAAGTGACGCTGTTATTATAGTCGTATCCGAGGAAACGGGAATTATTTCGGTAGCATCGGATTGCAATCTTACAAGAAATTATACTCCCGATACTCTCAGAAGCTTTCTGCTTAAAGCTTGGGTGAGAGATAAATCCGAGACAGTAAGCAAATAAACAGTGGTGAAGTGTTATGAATAAAAAAATTTTGGGCATTAAGATCAGCACTTATCTTTTTGCAGTGATAAGTGTGGTTTGCGCAGTTGTTTTTTGGCTCTACGCCAAAAGTGTTAATATTGAGTCGTCAGAGACCGCATCGGCAGTTTCGATGTGGCTATCTTCGCTCTTCCGTATTTCTTAGCTGATATACAGCTTTTAATGGAGGAACAATGAGTTTTAAAGCTCGTAATTTGATTATTAACAACATAAAATTGCCGACAAACGCCTCTGCAGAAGAGGCGTTTTCAGTTGCTGAGGCAAAGCTGCATCGAGCTTCCATAACGGTAAGGAATGCCGAATTTTCTATTTATAAAAGAAGTATCGATGCCAGACGGCGTGATGATATAAAATTCGTATACACGGTCTGTGTACGGGGCGAGATGTCGGGCGTTTGTGAGCGAACACTTGCTTTGGCAGGTGCTTCGGAGGATAAGAGCGAGTTTCCCACGCCCGTATTTGGCAAAGAGGAGCTTTCGGCAAGACCCGTTATAGTAGGCTCAGGCCCGTGCGGTCTGTTCTGTGCGCTCATGCTTGCTGAGCACGGATATGCGCCTATAGTTATCGAAAGAGGCGGCAGCGTCAGGGAAAGGGTCGAGCGCATCGAGCACTTCAAGAAAACGAGAGTGCTTGACGTCGATACGAATATACAGTTTGGCGCAGGCGGTGCAGGTACGTTTTCCGACGGTAAGCTTATAACGCGGATAAACGACGGTATGTCGTCTTACGTTCTCAGAAAATTTGTTGAATTCGGTGCGCCTGAGGAAATACTCTACGTGGCGAAGCCTCACATCGGCACCGATATATTGCGTACTGTCATTGAAAATATGATCGGTCGCATAGAGCAGCTTGGCGGAGAGGTTCGCTTTCATACGAAATTTCTCGGTGCCGCCTTCGATCACGTGATAACCGAAATATCGACCGATCAGGGCAAGCTTGAAGCGGGCGCTCTGGTGCTTGCCGTAGGGCACAGTGCGAGGGATACCTACGAGATGCTGATCTCCCACGGCATTTCGGTTGAAGCAAAGAATTTTTCTGTGGGAATGAGAATTGAGCATCTCACCGAAGCAATAGATACCGCTATGTACGGAAAAATGGCAGGGGATCCCGTCCTTGGTCATGCGGAATACGCCTTGTCTCATAACACCAAGCAAAGAGGCGTATACACATTTTGCATGTGCCCAGGAGGCGAGGTGGTTCCCGCAGCAAGCGAGTGTGGCGGAGTTGTTGTAAACGGAATGAGTTGCCATAAAAGAGACGGCAGGAATTCAAACAGTGCCGTTGTGTGTACGGTGTTTAAAGAGGATTGCGGCAACTCACCGCTGAGGGCTATAGAGTATCAGCGAAAAATAGAGCGCGATGCATTTGCGGCAGGCGGCTCGGATTATTCCGCGCCCATTATTACATTTGGTGACTTTGTAGACGGAAAGCTTACGCATATACCTACCAAAATACAGCCCAGCTACATGGGCGGTGAGGGAGTAAAGCTCGCTTCACCTTACGATTATCTTCCGAGCGGTGTATGCGATGCAATAAAAAACGCTATATTTGACTTTGATAAAAAAATTCACGGTTTCGCTGACCGTGCCGCCGTTCTTACCGGCGCAGAAACAAGAACGAGTGCGCCGCTTCGTATATTGCGAAATGATGAAACCAGACTTGCTCTCGGATTTGAAAATCTCTATCCCGCAGGTGAGGGAGCAGGCTATGCCGGTGGCATAACCAGTGCCGCGATAGACGGTATTCGTACGTCGCTTGCTATCATGAAAAAATTCAAGGCATACAGACTCGGGTGAAATCAAGACCGAGCATTGCCTCAGACTAAACTTGTTAATAAAATGGAAGGCGGGCTACGCCCGACTGATGGTTAAATAATAGATGAATGCAAAAAAATTCAAGCTAAAGGAGAAAAAATGGCTGCTTAAAATCCCAAAATCGGATGACGTAAACGAAAAAATACGCGCCATTGCGGATGATCTGGGTACAAATCCTATAATAGCAAATCTTCTTTACGGCAGAGGATATACCGATGCAGCCTCTGCAAAAAAGTTTCTCTACATGGAGTCCGAGGTGCTGACCGACCCCTATGACATGGCTGATATGAAGTCTGCCGTCGCAAGAATATCCGAAGCACTCTCGAAAAATGAAAGAATAACCGTTTACGGAGACTATGACGTTGACGGTGTCACATCTGTTTGTACGCTCCTTTTATACCTACGCTCAAAAGGAGCTGATATAGACTATTATATCCCCAACAGATGCGGTGAGGGGTACGGTGTTTCTTCATCTGCGATAGATCATTTGAGTAGTCTTGGCACAAAGCTTATAATAACGGTAGATACCGGTATAACCGCAGATGCCGAGGTAGCTTACGCAAAGGAGCTCGGTATTGATTTCGTAGTCACAGATCACCATGAGTGCAGGCAGGTGCTTCCCGAGGCTTGCGCGGTAGTCAATCCGCACAGACCCGATTGTCCGTCCGAATTCAAGGAAATAGCGGGCGTTGGTGTTGTATTTAAGCTGATATGCGCCATAGAGCAAAGTCTCTCGGGAATTTCCGCAGCAGATGCGGCGCTTAGAATAATTTCCGAGTACGCAGATCTCGTTGCTATCGGAACTATTGCCGATGTAATGCCCATAAAAGAGGAAAACCGTCTTATTGTGAGCTACGGGCTTTCTCTTATGGAGCACACCAAAAGGGTTGGAATTTCAGCTTTGGTTGCCGCTTCAAGCGGAAAAAACGAGGCTCAACGCTCTGCCGCACGCAAAAAGCCCAACAAAATATCTTCAAGCTATATCGGATATACACTTGCTCCGAGATTAAACGCAGCCGGTAGAATAAGAAGCGCATCCATGGCTGTCGATCTTTTCCTCGCTGAGGATTATGAGCGTGCATACGAAATAGCCGAGGAGCTTTGCGAGGCTAACCGCGAGCGTCAGAATGAGGAAAACAGGATAATAAACGAAGCGTATCGCATAATAGAAGAAAACGGCTATGCAAATATGCCTGTAATAGTTCTGGATTCATCCGATTGGCATCACGGAGTGATAGGTATAGTATCATCGAGAATCACGGAAAAATATTTCCGTCCGTCGATACTCGTTTCTTTTGAGGGCAATCCTGCCGATACGCCCGATGAACTCAACGTAGGTAAAGGCTCCGGCAGAAGCATCAAGGGAATGAATCTTGTCGATGCACTCTGCTACTGCAAGGATGAGCTCGTAAAATTCGGCGGTCATGAGCTTGCAGCAGGTCTCTCGGTTACAAAAAGCTCGCTGGAGAGCTTCCGCGCAAAGATAAACGAGTATGCGGAAAAAACTCTTACCGAAGAAAATATGGTTCCAACCTTGTCAGCGGATCTTGAGATTGCTTTGTCCGATGTCAACATATCGCTTGCAGATGAGCTTCGCATTCTTGAACCCTACGGTGTAGGCAATCCCGTGCCTAATTTCATTATCCGATCAGCAATACTCACAGGCATTTCCTCTGTTGCGGAGGGGAAGCATACAAGAATATCGCTTACCGACGGAAAAAACGTTATCACGGGAATGTATTTTTCCTGCTCACCTGCATCGCTTGGCTTATACGTTGGCGATGAGGTTGACGTTCTCTTCAATATTGACGTTAACGAATGGGCAGGGCACAGAAGCGCACAGCTTATAATAAGAGATATAAAGCAGTCTGCTTCAATGCGCGAATTCATAAAAAACGAGCACGAACGCTTTTATGAGGTTTGGAACGGTGCTGAATTTTCACAGTCAGAGCACATAATTCCTACAAGGGATGATTTTGCCGCAGTGTACAGAACTGTCCTTACAGCTGTTCGTACAGGTGCCGATACCCTTACCGTAAGAGATATTATATACCGTCTGCGTAACAGTAAGGAAACAGTTACCGTCGGTTACATAAAGCTGCTCGTTATTATCAAGGTAATGCAGGAGCTGAATATTATAGGGATAGAAGAGGTAGGCGAGGAAACCTATCATTTCAGTATCCATTATAGGTCAAGCAAAGCCGAGCTGGATAAATCTACACTTTTGCGCAGGCTTCGCTCTCAACAAAATGATTGATTTTTAGTCGAAGGTTATCTTATGGAAGAATTGATGAAGCCGTTGCTCGATATTATCGAAAACAACGACCGTACCTATGATTATGAGAAAATAAATAAGGCGTATCAGTATGCAGCGAAGCTTCATGAGGGACAGTTCCGCCAGAGCGGAGAGCCGTACGTAAGCCATCCCATTGCGGTTGCCGCCATCGTTGCGGAGCTTGGGCTTGATACCGATTCTATATGTGCCGCATTGCTTCACGATACGGTTGAGGATTGCGCTGATAAGACCGATCTGGCAACTATAGCCTCAATGTTCGGCAGCGAGGTTTCCATGCTTGTTGACGGTCTGACGAAGATCATTCAGGTGCAGGTTGCCGACAAGGAAGAAGCGCATATAGAAAACATAAGAAAAATGCTCCTTGCAATGAACAAGGATATACGCGTTATTTTCATAAAGCTTTGCGACCGTTTGCACAATATGCGCACGCTTGCCGCCAAGAAAGAAGACAGGCAGAGAGCTATCGCGGTTGAGACGATGTATATTTACGCGCCTCTGGCGCACCGCTTAGGTATGCAGAGGATCAAGCAGGAGCTTGAAAATCTCAGTCTTTTCTACCTTGACAGTGTAGGATATGCAGAGGTAGAGTTGGCTATTGAGAAAAAATACGGTATCAGCCGTGACTTTTTGCGTGAAGCAAAGCGTGAGCTGTCCGAGAAGCTCAAGGAGAATAATATAAATTTCACCCTTGAAGGACGAATAAAATCGGTATACAGTCTGTACCGCAAAATGTATACCTTTAACAAAGCGTTTGATGAGATCTACGATTTTTATGCGGTAAGAGTTATCGTTGACAACGAGCTTGAGTGTTACACGGCGCTTGGCTTGGTGCATGAAATGTTCAAGTCCGTTCCGGGGCGTTTCAAGGATTATATCTCAACGCCCAAGCCTAACCTTTACCGTTCGCTTCATACCACGGTAATAGGGCATAACGGCATACCGTTTGAGGTGCAGATAAGAACTCGTCAGATGCATGAGGAGGCTGAATACGGTATCGCTGCGCATTGGAAATATAAATCGGGCAGCAGATCGGGCAGTGATATTGACGAGAAGCTGCGTTGGATAGCAACCCTTCTTGAATCGGATGAAAATACCAGAGATCCCGATGAGTTCATGCGTTCCTTTAAAACCGATATATTCCATGACGAAACCTTTGTATTTACCCCTAAGGGTGATGTTATCTCGCTTCCGCAGGGCTCAACTACTATCGATTTTGCTTACGCTATACATTCTGCGGTCGGCAATAAGATGATGGGAGCAAAGATAAACGGTGTTATCGTTCCTATAGATAAAATACCTCAAAACGGTGATATTATAGAGATCATCACCTCGCAGTCCTCAAAAGGTCCGAGCCGTGATTGGTTGAAAATAGTAAAAACGGGTGCCGCGCGCAGTAAGATACGTCAGTGGTTCAAAAAGGAAAAGCGTGCTGAAAATATCGTTGTAGGCAGAGCAGAGGTTGAAAAAGAGGTACGCAAAATCGGAAAAGGCTTTACCGAAGCGGAGATTGACGAGGTCATAACTCAGATAGCAAAGCGCGTTGGAATTCAGGATGCAGATGACTTCTACAATACGATAGGCTTTGGCGGACTTTCACTTTCGCGCTTTGTTCCAAAGCTTCGCGAGGAGCTTGAAAAGATCAGTGCTGCGGCTGATGTCTCGACCCCAACCGCTGAGGATGAGATATTGAGGATCAAGCTTGCACCCAAGTCCGGCAGACTGCGCTCATCGGGCGGCGTCATAATTGACGGTGAGCGCGGATGTGTTGTAAAATTTGCCAAGTGCTGCAATCCATTACCTGGTGACTCTATCGTAGGATTTGTTACCCGCGGTTTCGGTGTTTCGGTTCATAAATCAGATTGCCCGAACGTTACCGTAACCCGCGGTAATGAGGAAAATCTTTCGCGCTGGGTAAACGCAAGGTGGGATACACCCGATACCCAAAGCGCTCAGAACAACCAGACCTACGAAGCAATGCTTCAAATGATACTTGAGGACGGAATAGGAGTTATTGCTTCGGTTTCAGTCGCTCTTGCAGACATGAAAGTGTCTATTTCCTCTATAAATACTCAAATACAGAAGAACGGTACCATGCTTGTCAATCTCTCTGTTGGCTGTAAGAACGTATCTCATTACGAGTCCATCGTTTCCAAGCTCCGTTCTCTGAAATCCGTGGTCTCTGTAACTCGCGGATTTTCAAACTGATAAAATAAGAAGGGAATTTTATGATAGCTGTTCTCCAAAGAGTGAACTCAGCCGCAGTGTATGCTGACGGGGAATTTTGCTCAAGAATAGACAAAGGCTTGTACATTCTTCTCGGTGTTGAAAAGGATGACAGTATGTATGATGTAGATCTACTTGCAAACAAAATCTCCAAGCTGCGGATATTTTCCGATGAAAACGGCAAGATGAATCTTTCCGTAAACGATATATCGGGCAGCGTTTTGGTGGTTTCCAACTTTACGCTCAATGCAAATTACGCTCATGGGAACAGACCCGATTACCTTAACGGTGCTCCGCCGCATACCGCGGAGATGCTGTATATATACTTTACAAATGCTCTGGCTGAGCTGGTTAAGGTGTGTGAAAAAGGTAAATTCGGTGCGGATATGAGAACCGAAATGTCAACTGACGGTCCCGTTACCATAGTCATGGATTCTAAGTTGCTGAGAAAAAATAGCAGGTAACGAAAGGGTAAATTACCAATATGATCTTAAAAATAGACGGTAATATAAACAGATACTACGTTCAAACGCTTTGCATGGTCTTTTTCCCGGGAGCAACGTTCGGAGAAAACGAAACAGGCGGTGAGGGAATTCCGGAGGTCAGCGTGAATCTCGACACTGATATTGACGGAGGCGTTACCGCTTACGTATCTATAAAGCTCAACGACAAGGTGTGCGATTCATCGGTAAGCGTTCCGTTTGATGAGCCTGTGAATATTGCAACAAGAGAGGCAATAGCTGTAGGACGTGCGCTTTTTTCTGCGGGTAAGGACCTTCTGGGTCATATTCCGCCTTGGGGAATACTTACAGGCGTTCGCCCGGCTAAGATAGCGAGTACGCTTATACGAGGCGGAAACGGTATCACAAAGAGCAAAAGAATTTTGCGTGACGAATATTTTTTAAATCCCCAAAAAGCAGCGCTTGCCGTATCCGTGGCATCTCTTGAGATGAAAATACTCAAAAAATCGGTGCCGGGGCAGTGCTCGCTATACATATCCATACCGTTTTGCCCGACAAGATGTTCATATTGCAGCTTTGTGTCATACACAACACCGAGATTGCTCTCTCTTATTGATCCGTACGTTCACGCCCTTTGCGATGAGCTTGAAAACACGTTCGATAATATTGAGAAGCTTGGAATGACCCTGTCAACAATTTATATCGGTGGCGGAACTCCCACGACACTCAGCGAAGAGCAGCTTCGCTTGCTCTTATCAAAAATTTCCGAAAGAGTCGACACCTCAAGCCTTGCGGAATTTACTCTTGAAGCAGGCAGACCCGATACCATCACAGCAGGAAAACTCGCGGTTGCAAAGGAATACGGTGTTACGAGAATAAGCGTAAATCCCCAAACCCTCAATGATGATATTTTGCGTGAAATAGGCAGACGGCACACGACCGATGACTTCTTGAATGCATACAGAATAGCAAAAGAGAGCGGCATCAAAGATATAAACGTAGATCTTATTGCAGGGCTTCCGGGAGATGATTTCCATAATTTCTCGGAGACCGTTGATAAGATAATCGAGCTTGATCCTACCAATATAACCGTGCATACCTTCTGCGTAAAAAAGGCATCGGATGCCTTGAAGAACAATTCAAATATATATTCGGTATCCGGCGGTGATGCGGTAAAATGCGTCTCCTATTCGCAGATAAAAACAAAGTTTGCGGGTTATAAGCCATACTATATGTACAGACAAAAGAATACCGTTGGCAATCTTGAGAACGTTGGTTTTGCCAAAGAGGGACACGAGGGGCTGTATAATATATATATGATGGAAGAAACTCAAACCATCTTTGCCGTAGGCGCAGGTGCCGTAACAAAGCTTGTGAGCGGCTCCGAGGCAGAGGGAAACAAGCGTATAGAAAGAATATTTGCCCCGAAGTATCCATACGAATACCTCAGAGAGTATGAAGCGAGAAAGAGCGGGGGTGCCGACGGCAAAGAGCCTGTCGAGAAGAAGATATTCGAATTTTTCGATATCCCTTGGGGCAGCGTGGATTAAAACTTGCATAAATTAAAGGATTTACTAATAAAATTCAGTAGATCCTTTTTGTTTTTGAGGTTATATTATGCGAAATCCCGGGAAAGAATTAAATAGCAGTAAAAGAATGGTATCGGGGGCGTTGTCACTGACGCTATCCGTGATAATTGTAAAGCTGATAGGCTTTTTATACAAGGTTCCACTCTCACGGATATTGGGTGATGAGGGAATGGGGTATTTTAATTCGGCATATACGGTATTTACATTCTTTTACATGCTATGCTCGGGCGGAATTCCGAAAGCGGTCTCAATACTTGTCACCGAAATGGACGTTTCGGGGAAACGTGAAAATGCGAACAAAATACTCTCTATTTCACTAAAAATATTTTTGGCAATCGGCATAGCATTTTCACTCTGCCTGATGCTTCTTTCAAAAAACTTCGCTTCGCTTATCGAGAACGATCTGTCTGCTTTTTCACTCTTTTGTATAGCCCCCTCGCTTGCTTTCGTATCGGCTTCTGGCGTGCTCCGAGGATACCTTAACGGTAAGCGAAAATTGATTTCTGTAGCAGTATCAGAGGTGCTTGACGGTTGCATAAAATTCGTATTCGGCTTAACACTTTCGTATATAGCATACAGAAAAAATTATGCGCCTGCTGTGATTTCGGCTTTTACAGTTCTCGGTGTTACAATAGGTTCATTTGTTGCAGCACTGTTTTTGTATATTAGTGCAAAAATTGTAAAAAGTGATGAAAATACGGGGCAGAATTCAGAAGGGAGTATATCAACCGGGGAGATAATACGCGGAATATTGCGAATTTCGCTCCCTATAACGTTGAGCTCCGCCGTGCTCGGAGCTTCAAATATGATCGATCTCGGAATGCTGATAAGGAGGCTTGTGGCATCGGGAGTTGGGCATGCGGATGCGGTTGCGCTTTACGGTAATTATACCACGCTCGCCGTGCCGATGTTGAATTTGGTAGGAGCATTGATAACGCCCATGGCAACCTCGGCTCTGCCTGAATTGACAGGACTTTACACCCTCGGCATGCGTGACGGATTTGTAGCCCTTGAAAAAAGGCTTATAGGAATATGCGCATGGTTTGCCTTGCCGATGTCGTTTGCGTTCATTATGTTTCCCGAAGAGATATTATGTCTGATATTCGACGATGCATCAGCCAAAGTAGCAGCAAGGCTTTTATGCCTTTTGGCGCCATCGGTTGTTTTTCTGCCTATGCTGACTATTGCAAATACCGCGCTGGAAGCTGCGGAAAAAACAAAGCTTCCGCTCTTATCAATGAGTATCGGAATTGTTTTCAAGCTTGCCGCAGGGTATGTCCTGATAGGCAATCCCGATGTTGGAATAGCGGGCGCACCGATAGGCACAACGCTTTGCTATGCGGTGTCGCTCTTCATTTCGCTGATATTCGTATCCCGATATCTCGGAATACGCCTACCGATGTTCTCTTTGCTGATAAAGCCGGCTTTGGTCTCGTTCATTTCCGTTGGTTGTGCAAAATTGCTGTATGATACTGTATGTACCTCGCAGTTCAATGCGGCTAAATTTATTTTGTCTGCCGTGGCAGCCGCGCTGCTGTACGTTATTATCAGTGCTTTGATTTCGCGTAAAGAACTTATCGGTGTTATTGATTTTATCAAAATCCATAAAAAAAGCAAAGCGACATTGTGAAATATTACAAAAAGTTTTGCAAAAACATACATTTAAGTGCTTTTTTACTTGAAAATCGTGTTGAATATTGCTATAATGGATAAAATAAAAAAGAAAGGATTATAAAACGTATGAACAAAACAGATCTTGTAAACGTAGTTTCCGCTGAAACTAAGATTTCTAAGAAAGACGTAGATGCAGTAGTTGCTTCTGTTATCGATGCTGTAGCAGATGCTCTCAAGGCAGGAGATAAGGTTCAGCTTATCGGCTTCGGTACCTTTGAGGTTAAGGACGTTGCTGCTAAAACAGGCCGTAACCCCAAAACAGGTGAGTCTATCGAGATACCCGCTTGCAAAAAGCCCTCATTCTCTGCCGCAAAGGCACTCAAGGATCTCGTAAACGGCTAAGATGCGTCTTGATAAATACCTCAAGGTCTCGCGCCTCATAAAGCGCAGAACGGTAGCTAACGATGCATGCGATACGTCAAGAGTTCTCGTTAACGGAAAGATCGCAAAAGCATCGCTTAACGTAAAGCTCGGTGATCTTATCACCGTTACGTTCGGCTCAAGGTCGGTTACTGTGCGCGTGCTTGAAATCAAAGAGACAACCAAAAAGGCTGAATCTGCCGGAATGTATGAAATTGTATCCGAAACGGATGAATAAAAGAATGGACCGATGCATACTTTTTAGTAATATGTGTCGGTTTATTTTTTTGTTTTCGGAGGTTATTATGGAAACAGGTCTTGTGAAAAATCAAACGATTTCAATGATAAATATGAAAGTTCTCACTATGAACGGTGTTATGGATATAGCCGCGTTTGACGAGGGATATATACTTTTGGAAACCACTCTTGGCGGAATAAGCATTGAGGGAGAAAATCTGAAAATAGAGAGCCTTACCGCAGACGGGGGCGATATACTTATCAAAGGTGATATAAAGGGAATATACGCGACGGGAAAGGAAAAAAGAAACGGATTTATGAAGAGGCTTTTCGGTTGATATGCAATATTACACCTCGCAACAGATATTTCTCTCTGTGCTGTATTCGTTGATATTCGGTGTATGCTTCGGAATGTTTTCCTCGCTGGTGTCGGTAATACTTGAGTATATCGAAACACTGTTAAATCTTCCGAGATTGATACTCACTTACTCATCGGAAGAGAAAGGCCCCCTTACGCTTTTTAAAGAAAAGCCGAAGCTGATATATTCCGAGGGAAGAGCCAAAGAGGTAATAAAGGATTTCATAGTTACGCTGTCTTTCGGCATTTCATTTAGTGTGCTAAGCTACATAGCGGTGGACGGAGAACTGAGACTTTACGTTTTACTGATAGCGTTGATAACTTCTTATTTTTCCAATAAGATCCCCGGCAAAGGATTTCGGTGGCTTTGCGTAAAATTATTTTACGGAATATGTACAGTCACAGTATTCATCGTTTCGATCATTCTGTATCCGATAAGGCAAATATTACGGTTTCTTACGGCTAAGGTGTTAGCTCCCGCATCCGTGAAGCTGAGCACTTTACGCTCAAAGCCGAGGCTACATTTGTGCAAAACAACGAAATCCGAACGAAAAAAGCAAAATGTATAGGCTGTAAGTTGTGTCAAATTTTACATATATTAAATAAGCGCCGTTTTTTCTTGACAAATAAGCGTGTTAGTGCTAAAATATTATTAGAATTAAATCTAGTACAAATGTATTGGCAAATCGCATAAAACTGTTAAATTCGACGTTCGGTTTGATGTAAAATAGGATAGGAGGTTGATTAAAATGGTTAATAATGATTTGCCGTCGTATTATTTTCATCAGGGGACCAATTTTTGCGCCTACGAATATCTTGGGTGCAATAAAAGGCGCGATGGAGAGAGGTATGTATATACCTTCAGAACGTGGGCTCCGTCGGCTGACTCTGTTTCCCTTGTTTCGGATATTTACGGCTGGAGCTCTCCTTATCCGCTGGAACGGATCACCGAAAGAGGTATTTGGGAATGTAATATAGTGTCTGACCGTCCGCTTGAGGGATATGCATACAAATTTCGCATATCAGGCGGCGGTAAATGCTTTGATAAGGGCGATCCTTATGCAAGGCTTTCGCGCGGCGGGGCGGACGGGGCTTCAGTTATATTCACCTCTGACAGCTTCCTTTGGGAAGACGCTGATTGGCTTTCGGAGCGGAAAAAGAGAATTTGCGAGAAAAACGGTAAATATCTTCCTACGCCTATAAACATCTACGAGGTTCACATGGGCAGCTTTATGCGGCACGAGGAAGATAATTCCTATTACTCCTACCGGGAGATTGCACGCGTACTTGTTCCGTATCTCAAATTCATGGGGTATACGCACGTTGAGTTTATGCCGCTGCAGGAGTATCCGTATGACGGTTCGTGGGGCTATCAGGTCTGCGCCTTTTATGCACCTACGTCGAGATTTGGAGATCCCGATGATTTCCGTTATATGATAAATGAATTCCATAAAAACGGTATCGGCGTAATAATGGATTGGGTTCCCGCACATTTTCCGAAGGATGCATGGGGACTTTATGAATTTGACGGGGCACCGTTATATGAATATCAGGGAAAGGACAGGCAGGAGTCTCGCTCTTGGGGAACGAGGTTCTTTGATCTCGGCAGGGAAGAGGTCCAATGCTTCCTTATCTCAAACGCCATGTATTTTCTCAGGGAATTTCATATTGACGGATTGCGTGTTGATGCGGTAGCTTCAATGCTTTATCTTGATTATGACAGAGAGCCGGGAGAATGGTTCCCGAATAAGGACGGTACGAATATAAATCTTGAAGCCGAGGCATTTTTCAAAAAACTCAACGGAGTTGTGTTCGGTGAGAAGAGCGATGTGCTTATGATAGCAGAGGAATCCGCCTCGTACGGAAAGGTCACACACCCTATATATGACGGCGGTTTAGGCTTTAACCTTAAATGGAATATGGGCCTGGCAAATGATTTTTACGATTATGTCATGACGGATCCTATCTGCAGAAAGCATAAGCATACCGCACTCAATTTCCCACTGATGTATGCATACACGGAGAATTACGTTCTGCCCGTGTCGCACGATGAGGTTGTACACGGTAAGCTGTCATTTGTAGATAAAATGTACGGTTCTTACGAGGACAAGTTCCGTCAGGCGCGTGTCGCTCTCATGCTGCTTATGACGTATCCCGGCAAAAAAATGCTGTTTATGGGTACTGAATATGCACAGTTCAGAGAATGGGATTACGAAAATTCATTGGAATGGTTTATGCTTGATTATCCCAACCATAAAGCTTTCAGAAGCTACACGGCAGCTTTGAATAGGTTTTATCTTGAGCATAGTGAGCTTTGGGATATGGATTTTTCACCGCGTGGATTTGAATGGATATTTGCGGATGAGGCAGAGAAAAATCTGGTTGCCTTCAAGCGCAAAAACGCCAGAGGGCAGAGCATTACTGTGATACTCAGCTTTTCGGGCACCGAGCAGCACGTTACCCTTCCGATCACTCACGGCAAGCTTGTGAGACTCTTTGATACCGGGGATATGGCAACGGAGGAGCAGCTGATCTCAGTGCAAAAGAGCGGCAAAATATATTTTGCCGACATAAAGGTTCCTGCCTTTTCGGGAATGATACTAAAAGAAAAAAGATAAATAATAAAAACACTAAAGGAGAACGAAGATGTATTGTAAAAAAGAATGCATAGCAATGCTTCTTGCCGGAGGTCAGGGATCAAGACTTTATGATCTGACAACGCAAACGGCAAAACCTGCAGTTTCATTTGGAGGTAAATATAAGATCATTGATTTTCCTCTTTCGAACTGTATCAACTCGGGAATTGATACGGTAGGTGTTTTGACACAGTATCAGCCCCTTGCCCTCAATGAGTATATAGGCAACGGTGCAACGTGGGATCTTGACCGTTCAAGAGGTGGGCTTTCCGTATTGCCTCCTTATCAGGGAAATAAAAAGTCGGACTGGTATAAGGGTACTGCTAATGCGATCTATCAGAATATCCATTTCATTAAGCAGTATGATCCCGACTACGTACTCATCCTTTCGGGAGACCATATTTATCGCATGGATTATTCCAAGATGCTTGAGCGTCATAAGGAAACGGGCGCTGCTTGCACAATAGCCACCATTTCGGTTTCGATCGAGGAGGCTAGCAGATTCGGTATATGTAATACAAACGATGACGATACGATTTACGAGTTTGAGGAGAAGCCCAAAAACCCGAAAAACAATCAGGCATCGATGGGTATATACATATTCAATACCAAAACTCTTATCGAGTATCTTGAGGTTGACGAAGCTGATGAAAATTCAAGTAACGATTTTGGTAAGAATATAATTCCCAATCTGCTCAATAATGGAGAAAAGCTCTCAGCATACAGATTTGACGGATATTGGAAGGACGTTGGAACGATATCCTCTCTCTGGGAGGCAAATATGGATCTTATCGGTGACGATCCCGTACTCAATCTTCGTGACAGGCAGTTCCGCATCTATTCCAAGAACGAGGCGAGAGGCCCTCAGTTCGTTGGTGAAAATGCAAAGATGATCAATTCGATGATCTCCGAGGGCTGCACCATAAACGGAACCGTTGTCAATTCCATCCTTTCGGGAGGAGTTGTTATAGAGGACGGTGCTGTTGTTTACGATTCCATAATAATGGATGACGTTGTTGTAAAAAGAGGTGCCGCTGTATATACCTCGATAATAGATTCCGATTCCAAAATCCTTGAGGGTGCCGTTGTAGGAACCGAAGGTGCGGATAAATATAATATCACAGTTATCGCCAAGGGCTCGGTTGTTAAGCCCACGGTAGATTAAGGAGGTAGGAATAATGGCTATCAGCGCAGCAGGAATTGTATTTTCAAATTTGAACAATAATACGCTTTCCAGACTTACAAGAGGCAGAACGGTTGCAGCTATTCCTTTTGCATGCAGATACAGACTTATCGATTTCTGTCTGTCCAACCTCGTAAATGCAAATATATCGAATATACAGGTGGTTGCAAACTATAATTACCGCTCGCTTGTAGAGCATATAGGAAGCGGTAAAGACTGGGATCTTGCGAGAAGAAAGGATACTGTAAACGTCATTTCTCCGTATCAGACGGCGACCTCATCCTCCGCAAAGGTATTCGCAACTCACATGGAAGCACTTATAAGCATGAGACAGTATATCGACGAGTTCAAAGAGGAGCACGTTGTTCTTCTTGATTCCGATACCGTTCTGAACATCGATATTGCAGAGGTCATAGCAATCCACGAAAAAACCAATGCTAATATAACTATAGTAACCAAGCTTCCCGAAGCCGGTTATACAACAAAGCATCCGCGTATGTTCGTATCCTCTGTTGCAGGCAAAATAACCGATGCCGTAATGGCTACGGAAGCAACGGGTAAAAATCCCGAGCTTGCTCTTAATATCTACGTAATGAAAACGACATATCTCCGTTCTCTCATTGACGAGGCGGTTGCATACGGTTATAACAGCTTTACGGGCATGCTCCTTGCGAAATACAAGCATGCTAACTACAGGACGTATTGCTATACGGGCTTTGCGGCTTGTGTTTCAAGCTTCCTTGACTATTACAAATATTCCATTGAACTTGCTACTAACTCAAAATCGCGTGATTCACTTCTCAACGTAAGATCTCGCCCGATATTCACAAGAGTTCACAACTCAGCTCCCGTGGTTTATTCCAAGACCGCAATGGTAAAGAATTCTCTGATTGCTGACGATTGCATAATCGAGGGTACCGTCGAGAATTCCATAATTTCGCGCGGTGTCCGTATATGCAAGGGTGCAGTTGTAAGGAATTCTATCGTATTCCGGGGCTCTGTTATCGAGAAGAATGCACAGCTCAATTGCATAGTAACGGATAAGAAAGTTACGGTTTCCGAAGGAATAACGCTTTCGGGTAACGATAATATGCCTTTCTTTGTACAGAAAGGAAGAAAGGTTTGATAAATTGAGGTGCCTGTTATGAAAATACTTTATGTAACAAGCGAAGCTAATCCCTATGCGGCAAGCGGAGGCCTCGGAGACGTTCTCGGAGCGCTCCCGATCACCGTTGCCGAGGATAATCCTACCGCTGAGGTAAGCGTAATTCTTCCGCTTTACGGAAGCATGAAGGATGAAAACAGAAAAAAACTTGTTAAGGTAAGAGATATCTGTTTCAGATATTCATGGAGAAATACGGGTGCTACCGTTTATAAAATACAAAACGGTAAGGTAACTTATTATTTCCTTGAAAATCATTATTACTTTGACAGACCCAAGCTTTACGGTGAGTATGACGATGCCGAGCGCTTTGCGTTCTTCTCACTTGCTGTCGTTGAATATATGCTTCAGACGGGAAATATTCCCGATATCCTGCATGCCAACGATTGGCAGTCTGCACTGTCTGTCGTGTATCTGAAAACGAAGTTCGCAGATTTGGAGCCACTTAAAAATATCAAGACCGTGTACACGATACACAACATTGAGTATCAGGGCAAATTCGGGCTTGAAATGCTGGGCGATATCTTTGCACTTGACGGATTTAAGAATGCGGTTGAGTACAACGGATGTGTCAACCTTATGAAGGGTGCTATCACGGTTTCCGACTTTATTACTACCGTAAGTCCCAATTATGCATACGAGCTTCATCATGATTTCTTTGCTTTTGGACTTGCCGACGTTATTCATGCCGCGAGTGCGAAAATGGTCGGTGTAATTAACGGTATTGATTACAATTATTTCTCTCCCGAGCACGGTGGAGATATTTATGCGTCGTATACCGCAAAAACCGTAAAGTCGGGCAAGAAGAAAAATAAGCTTGCATTCCAGCGTGAGGTAGGCTTACCCGAAACCGCAGATACGCCTCTCGTCGTTATGATCACACGACTTGCTACCGCAAAGGGAATAGATCTTGTAGCGGGGATTATTGACGAGATGCTCAGAGAGGACATACAGTTTGTCATTCTCGGAACGGGAGAGGCTGAGTATGAGGAATTCTTCCGTGCTCTTGAAAAAGAGCACAGCAACGTAAAAGCGCTTATAAAGTTTGACCGCGTTATATCGAAAAAGATGTATGCGGCGGCTGATATATTTATCATGCCCTCAAAGAGCGAGCCTTGTGGCCTTGCTCAGATGATAGCATGCTCGTACGGAACAGTTCCCGTTGTGCGTGCTGTCGGTGGTCTGTTCGATTCGATCAAGCCCTATGGCTTTGAGGGAGAGAACGGTTTCACGTTTGACAATTATAATGCGCATGAGCTTCTGTTTACCGTTAAGAAGGCTCTTGACGTTTACAGAAACAAAAAAGCATGGGACGATCTGGTTATGAAAGCAAAGAAATCGGACTTCTCATGGAACATATCCGCAGGTAAGTATATGCGGATATACAACAAACTCTTGGAATGGTAGGATGTAATTAAAAGAATGGTTTACGAAACGAGCACAAACCCCGTTACGGGAAAAAAGGAAAAGATAACAAAAACCGAGCTCAAGGAAAGGATAGAGGCAAAGCTTATTACCCGTGGTGTCTACGATCCCGAAAACGCCACAGAGGTTCAGCTTTATCAGGCAACGGTTCAGGTCATTAAAGACATAATGCTTGAGTATCGCTCTGCATTCAGAAAGCGTATAAGAGCGGTTGACGGAAAGAAGATATGCTATCTTTGCATGGAATTCCTTGTAGGAAGATCTCTCAAAAACGATTCCATGAATCTCGGAATATATGACGAGATATGTGAGATCATGAGCGATTTCGGCTCATCCTTTGATAAGATATATGCATGCGAGGTTGACCCCGGACTTGGAAACGGTGGTCTCGGAAGGCTTGCAGCCTGCTTTATGGATTCGCTTTCAGCCCTTGACTATGCAGCGAACGGTTATTCTCTCCTTTATGAAAACGGACTTTTTAAGCAGAAAATTATTGACGGTGAACAGGTAGAGCTTCCCGATAACTGGCTTGGCAGCGGAGGCGCTTGGCTCGTTCCTCGTCCCGAAAAGAGCATTACCGTTAGATTTGGTGGTAGGATCGAGGAGAAGTGGGAAAACGGTGAGCTCAAAATAATGAATTACGATTACGATGAGGTAAAGGCCGTTCCGTACGATCTTCTTATTCCCGGCACCGTTACCAATGCGGTAAATAAAATATGCCTTTGGAGATCCCGTCAGGCATATTCATCGGTTGTCAGCTATGCTTCTCAGGGCTCTTATGTTAAGGATCTTTCCAAGAGCAATAACGCAGAGGTTATTACGCAGCAGCTATATCCCAATGATAACTATGATGAGGGAAAGCTTCTCAGGCTCACGCAGCAGTATTTCCTCGTATCGGCATCCCTGCAAAGCATTATAAGCGATTATTTCGCAGAGCATGGCTCACTCAAGGGCTTTGAGGATAAGATCGCTATCCATATTAACGATACACATCCCGCGCTTTGTATTCCGGAGTTGATGCGTATACTTATGGACGTGTATTCATACAGCTGGGAGGATGCATGGGGAATAGTTGTGAAGACCGTCTCGTACACAAATCACACGGTTCTTCCCGAGGCACTTGAATGTTGGAGAGTTGACCTGTTCAGCATGAAGCTGCCGAGAATATTTATGATCGTAAACGAGATAAACCGCAGATTTACAGCAGATCTTTGGAATCTTTATCCCGGAGATTGGGATAGAATTTCAAGAATGGCTATCGTTGCCTATAATCAGGTACGCATGGCTAACCTTTCTGTTGTCGGCTCTCACACGGTCAACGGAGTTTCGCAGCTTCACAGCGATATTCTGAAAAAGACGATATTCCATGATTTCTATAAAATGACTCCGTGGAAGTTTACCAACGTTACAAACGGTGTCGTTCATCGCAGATGGCTTAATTATGCGAACCCTCACCTGTGCGCCCTGCTTGATGAGCTTATCGGCACGGATTACAGAGAGGATGCGTCTCAGCTTATAAAGCTTGAAGCCTTCAAGGATGACACAAGCGTTCTTTCCAGAATAGCGGAGATCAAGCACTATAACAAAGAGACGTTTGCATATTACGCATATCAGAAATCAGGAAAGCGTATAGATCCCTCATCTATCTTTGACGTACAGATAAAGAGAATGCATGAGTATAAGCGACAGCTTCTCAACGTCATGAAGATAATATCTCTTTACAATGAAATATTGGAAAACCCCAATGCTGATATCCCTCCGCAGACCTTTATCTTCGGATGTAAGGCGGCTCCCGGATATGCAATGGCTAAAAAGCTGATAAAGCTTATCTGGTTCCTTTCCGAGGAGCTTGAGCGCAATCCCTTGACAAGAGATAGGCTTAAGGTGGTATTCATGGAAGAATATAACGTATCCTTGGCAGAGGTACTCATCCCCTCTGCGGATATCTCCGAGCAGATATCTCTTGCAGGAAAAGAAGCAAGCGGTACGGGCTGCATGAAGCTTATGATGAACGGTGCATTGACTATGGGAACGCTTGACGGTGCTAACGTTGAGATCCTTGCGGCAACGGGAAGAGATAACATTTATATCTTCGGTCTCAATACACCCGAGGTTGAGGATCTTTGGAGAAACGGATACGTCTCGCGTGATTTCTATCACCGTTCGCCCATGCTTAAAAAGGTTGTCGATCGCTTCAATCAGTCTATAGGCGGTGAAGACTTCTCGCATATTTCCGACTATCTCATAAATGGCGGATATGGAGTTGCAGACCCGTTCATGTGTCTTGCAGACTTTGATTCTTATGCCTATGCATACAGAAAGGCTATGAGAGATTACAGCGACCGTGAAATGTGGAGCAGAATGTCTCTTATGAATACTGCGACGAGCGGAATTTTCGCATCCGACAACAGTATCAGCAAGTACGCGGAAGAGATCTGGCATGCAACACCGATTTGCAAAACTAAAAAATAGTTCTCTAAATTGAGGTTTACTCTGTGAAATCGCTTAGAATTGCATACTCTGATGTTTCATCCTTTGTTGGGCGTGTGATATATCTTCATGACGGTGAGGATATAGGCTCCGGAGCATTTGAGTTAAAGGAAAAAGCAGAGATCAGGATACTGCTCCCACGGCATGTGGGAGTGGTTTCTGTTTTTGCTAAAATTTATAATGAAGCATTTTCGTTGCTTCGGGAGTGCGAATGCAAAATAATAAAAGCAGACAACAGCTGCGATATTTATAGCTTGACGTTTGATAATATCGGTGTCGGGCTGTATTACCTGCGCTTTAAGATGATTTGTGCCGCAGGAGTGCTTTACAGTGTCAGAGGGCGGCAAAATTCGCTTTTGCTCTCCGAGACCGAGCGGGGAAATTGCTTCCAGCTTAGCATAGCTGATTTCAAATTTCCTGCGCCCGAAAAGCATTACGGCGGTACCATATATCATATATTCGTTGATCGCTTCAACAGGGGCGGTGAAGTGCTTGTCCGTAGTGATGCGGTAATGCTGCGAGGCTGGGATGGAGCAATTCCCGAATATCCCGAATATCCGGGTGCGCACCTCGAAAATAATACCTTTTTCGGTGGAACGCTTTACGGAATAATAGAAAAGCTCGATTACATAAAGTCTCTCGGTGTTACTCTGATTTACCTCAGCCCCATTTTCGAAGCATACTCCAACCACAAGTACGATACAGGCGACTATATGAAGGTGGATGATATGTTTGGCGGTGATGAGGCATTGAAAAAACTTATCGCTGAAGCAAACGCGCGTGGAATTGGCATAATACTCGACGGTGTGTTTAATCACACAGGCTCGGATAGCATATATTTTAATGCCAAGGGCAGATATAATTCGCTCGGTGCATATCAGTCGAAAAATTCTCCGTATTATGATTGGTATGATTTTCAGTCGCACCCCAATAAATATACATCATGGTGGGGAATTGAAATATTACCGAGAATAAATCCCGATATCCCGGGGTGCGGAGATTTTATTGCAGGGCACGGAGGAGTTATCGAAAAATACGCAAAAATGGGCATCAGCGGCTTCAGGCTTGATGTCGCAGACGAGTTATCCGATGATTTTATCGCAAGGATAAAATCCACACTTGCCGAGCAAGTTGACGAGTCGTTGCTTTACGGTGAGGTTTGGGAGGATGCATCTAACAAGATAGCGTATGAAAAAAGGAAAAAATATTATCTCGGAAGCGAACTTGATGGGGTAATGAATTATCCGCTGCGTACAGGTATCATAGAATTTTTGCGTGATAAGAGTACAGCGGCATTAGAGTATGCGCTTGACGAGGTGATGTTCAATGCTCCTAAGCGTATACGCGATATGCAAATGAATTTGCTCGGTACTCACGATACAGAGAGAATAATCACTATCCTTGCAGGTAAGAGCTCACGCGGAAAGAGAAATCACGAGCTCGCACGAATGAAGCTTAATACAGTTGAGAGAGCACTTGGAGTAAAGCTTGTTAAGCTGGCGTATACTATCCTTGCTACCGTCCCGGGAATACCGACGGTGTTTTACGGTGACGAGGTAGGGCTTGAGGGATATAGCGATCCGTTTAATCGCAGACCTTATCCATGGCAGAGCGCAGATACCGAGCTAAGAGATTTCTACACTGCAATAGGCAGGATAAGATGCGGATCTCACGTTTACCGTGACGGTGATTTTAAGCTGCATCATTTATCAGGCGAGCTTCTTGTATTTGAGCGCGAGGTCGGTGGAAGATCGAATTATACCGTGATCAACAACAGCGACAGAGAGCTTTCAGTGAGCCTTTCTGAAAATGCTGAGCTTTTGCTCGCAAAGCGTAAGGCTTCAACGATTGTTGTTGAAGCACTCGGCGGTGAGATCATATCGACAACTTCAAACAACAAACTTAAATTTGATTTTATTTAAAATTCCTATTTTATTACAAGGCAGAAAACTATGATATTTGTTCTAATAGGCATGCCTTCATGCGGAAAAAGCTGCATGGGGCGTGCCATATCAAAAAAGCTGGGAATGAAAAATGTAGATTCCGATCGCTTGATTGAGAAAAAATACGGAAAACGCTTATATGAGATAATTGAAGATGTTGGCATAGATGGCTTCATGAAAATAGAGGAGAAAGTTTTGCTTTCGATATCGGAGGACAACATAATTCTCTCAACAGGAGGAAGCGCGGTGTATTCTTCTTCGGCTATGGAGCATCTGAAGCAAATGGGCAAGCTCGTTTACCTGTACTGCTCCTATGATGTTATAAAAGCGCGGCTTGGGGATTTTTCAAGGCGCGGCATTGTGCTGAAGTCGGGTCAAACGCTTCGCGAGCTATACGATGAGCGCAAAGCACTGTATGAAAAGTATGCGGATATCATAGTAGATTGCAGCGGCAGACACTATTCCGCCTATCAGCAGCGAGTCATTACCGCTATTTCGGCGATGCTTGAAAATATATAAAAACCAGACCTGTGCCAAGTCTTGCATCAGGTCTGGTTTTTATATAATGCTTTTTGTAAAATATCAGCCTCTGCTTCAGTGTTGTGGACGGACAGGCTTATTCTTATTACACCGCTGTCAAGGGTTCCAAGTCTTTTGTGTGCAAGCGGAGCGCACTGAAGTCCTGAGCGCGTACATATATCATAGCGCTGCAAGCGTTCCTCGATAACCGAGTTTGAGCATCCTCGTCCTCTTATTGCTATTATACCGTTTTTCGCACTTATTATTTCAATATCACCGACGTCTTGTAGCTTGGTATTGAAAATTACGGTCAACTCGTTCAAACGGTTTTCTATATAGTCCAGTCCTATCTCGTTTATATAGTCAATGCCCGCACCGAGGGATATTATAGACGGAGTCGGAAGTGTACCACCCTCGATACGTTCCGGAAGCATATCAGGCATTTTTAAGCTTACCGATTCGCTTCCGCTACCACCCTCGATAAAAGTTTCAGTGGGTAACGTATCCCTGCCAAAGCAAACAAAACCGACACCCTGTATTCCGAACAACCCCTTATGCCCGGGAGCACAGAGCGCATCGCAAGGGTAAGAGGCAAGGTCTATAGGTTTATGTCCTATCAGTTGAGATGCATCGGTTATGAGTAATAAACCCAGTTTTTTTGCAGTACGCGAGAGAATGTCAATAGGTATCTCATCACCGCTTACGTTTGACATAAGAGTTGATACGATTGCTTTTGTATCCCGAGTCTTGACAGCCTCTATATTTTTTTCTATATCTCCGATAGAAGAGAACACCGAATAGCTTATACCGTTTACGCGCCTGAGTTTTTCTATAGGGCGCAGAACGGAATTGTGTTCAAGATCGGATATAAGCACGTGCGCACCGCTTGAAATAAGCGTTTTTATAGCTATATTAAGTGCATATGTTGCATTGGTTGTAAAGCAAATGTTTTCAGCTTTTTCAAAATGCATCAGTGAGGCTAGCTTTTCACGAACAGCGTATATCTCTTCCGCAGTTCTCAATGCCATGGCATGCGAACTTCTGCCTGCGTTTGCACAGTAGCTTCTTATACAGTCCGCCGTGGCACGCTGAACACTTATCGGCTTTGGAAAGCTTGTAGCCGCATTATCAAAATAGATCATTTTTATCCTTGATATACATAGTAGGGGATGCTGTGTTCCTTGAGGATCGCGACAACGTCCAAAAAATCATTATACCGTATCTCAACACCGTGTGTGCAACCGCGTTCCGAAAGCAGGGCATCCACCTTTATAAGCCTTACGGGGATATTATTTCCCATAAGTATCTTTTTCGCCTTTACGGCATACGTAACGGAGCCCATGGTAATGATAAGCTTTTTCATGAGAACAGCCTCTTCCTTATTATTATACTTAATAGTATTTTATGAAAAATCGAAAAAATTGCTCTCAGATATTAAAAAATGCTGGACATTTATATTATTTTGTGTTATACTGTAGTGTAGTGAAAAGTTGGAGGTGCATTTTGGAGATAATACCGTTAAAAGCCTCAATACCTTATTCTTCTTGTTGCTATCTTCTGATTTCGGGTGAATATTTTTCCGTGATAGATCCGTCTGTCAGCTATGGCGATGCTCTCAGGCAGGTTCCGAAGATCACGTCTATGACGCCGAAGTACGTTATTTTGACGCATGCGCATGTGGATCACTTCTGGGAAATAAGCTCGTACACGTGCCTTGGCATGCAGGTGCTCGTATCATCCGAGGATGGTGAAAAGCTTTGCAACAGCGTAGCAAATGCCGCTTTTCTTTTTCCCGATCATCCGTCGGGGTATAGCGGTGAATTTACCGCAATAGATGAGGGCTCTACAGTTGATATAGGTGCTGATAGGCTTGAGGTCATAAAAACTCCGGGGCACACCTCGGGATGCTTATGTTTTATAACCGATAGAGTTGTTTTTACAGGGGATACACTGTTTGATTTCGGTTGGGGCAGATGTGATTTGCCGACGGGTAACGAAAAGATGTTGTTCTTATCCCTGGAACGGCTGTTTAAGTTGTCGGAACAATTACTTGTTTATCCGGGGCACGGCAGAGTATGCACTATAAAAGAAGCGAAATTTAATTTTGATTACTATAAAAGGAATTCTTAAAACAATGGAAGAGCTTAGAAATAATTTTATACACGATATCATTGATGCCGATCTTGCGGAAAATCCTGAGTTGAAGATACACACAAGATTTCCGCCCGAGCCCAATGGATATCTTCACATCGGATCCGCAAAGGCTATATGGATAAATGCAATGACCGCTAAAAAATACGGTGGTCTTTTCAACCTTCGCTATGATGATACTAACCCTGCGAAGGAAGATAACGAGTACGTAGAATCTATATATGAGGATCTTAAATGGCTTGGCTGTGAGCCTACAGGCGGTGTTTTTTACGGCTCTGATTATTTTGACAAATGCTATGAGTATGCCGTAAAGCTTATAAAGGACGGTAAGGCGTACGTATGTGATCTTTCTGCCGAGGAGCTTCGCGAATATCGCGGAACGCTTACAGCTCCGGGTAAGAACAGCCCCTACAGAGACAGAAGTGTTGAGGAAAATCTTGATCTGTTTGAGAGGATGAAAAACGGTGAATTTGAGGATGGCTCAAAAACCCTTCGTGCAAAAATAGATATGGAGTCTCCCAACATGAATATGAGAGATCCTGCCATATACAGAATTGCTCATGTCAGCCATCATAGACAGGGGGATAAATGGTGTATCTATCCGCTTTACGACTATGCACATCCTATTCAGGATGCAATGGAGGGCATCACACACTCTCTTTGTTCAATTGAGTTTGAAAATCATAGACCTCTTTACGATTGGGTGATCGAGAACATAGGAATAAATAATAATCCCAATCCCAAGCAAAGGGAATTTGCCCGTCTTAACGTAACGCATACGGTCATGTCCAAGCGTTATCTGCGCAAGCTTGTTGAAACAGGCCTTGTTGACGGTTGGGATGATCCGAGAATGCCTACTCTCTCAGGTTTGCGCAGAAGAGGATATACCCCCTCGGCGATATTTGATTTTGTTGCAAGAGCCGGTGTTGCAAAGGCATACAGCATAGTTGATTACGAGCTGCTTGAGCATTGCATAAGGGAGGAGCTTAACGCCACGGCTGACAGAAGAGTTGCTATTCTTCGTCCGATTAAGGTCACGGTAACTAACTATCCCGAAGATAAGGTCGAGTATTTTGAGCTTCCCAACAACCCCACAAAAGAGGATGCAGGCACACGTAAGGTTGCGTTCACGCGGGAGCTGTATATAGACGCTGACGATTTTGCCGAGGTTCCTCCTCCCAAATTCTTCAGAATGAAGCCGGGCGGTGAGGTCAGGCTCATGGGAGCTTATATAGTTAAGTGCAACGAGATAATTAAGGATGAAAACGGTAACGTTACCGAAATCCTTTGTACAGCAGATCTTGAAACGGGTAACGGTGTTCCCGTTGACGGCAGAAAGGTAAAGGGAACCATTCACTGGCTTTCGAAGGATTATTCCGAAACTGCCGATATAATGCTTTACGATTTCCTCTTTGATATTGAAAACACTGCGGATATCCCCGAGGACAAGACGTATGACGATTATCTCAATACTGCATCGGTAGTAAAGCTTGAGGGTTGTCGGATAGAGCCTGCTCTTGCCGATGCCGCACCGTCCGACAGATTCCAGTTTGTCAGATGCGGATATTTCGTGAAGGATACCAAAAATCCCAATACCTTCAACCGTATAGTTGGCTTGAAGGATAGCTTTCCTAAAGGAACAAAATAAATTATAATAAAATAGCATCGGTCGGTTCAAATACGAGCCGACCTTTGCACATTGTATGACTTGAATATGAATATAAAGGAATTCTACAGAAAGTTTATATTTTACCTCACCGTTCCAAAGTGCGTCAGCTGCGGAGAGCGTCTTTCGTTGAATGAGGTCGCTCTTTGCGGTGATTGCTATTCGGAGCATAAAATTCGTAAAATGACAAGATGCTCGCGATGCGGCAGGGAATTGCCTGAATGTGTATGTGCAAATAAGTATTTGAGGGAGCATTACGTCAAGCGTTTGATAAAGCTTTTTGTCTACAGATCATCGCTTGAAGAAAACAAAAAGGTACCGTCAAACGAGTTGATATATCATGTAAAACGAACAGACCGTAAAGACTTGATAGCTTTCATAGCGAGTGAGCTTGCATCTGCTATCAAAAACAACGTGCCAAACTACAGCGAATTCTTGATAACAAATATTCCGAGAACAGGGAAAAGAGTTGCCAAATATGGGCACGACCATTCTGAAAAAATCGCAAAAGCTGTAGCTTTGGAGCTTGGAATAGAGTATAAAGCTACGCTGAGGTCGGTACAAAAACGAGCGCAGAAGAAGCTCACAAAAAGAGCAGATCGTTTTGCCAACGCTAAATTCGACTATAAAACCACAAAAACTCTTACAAAGAAAAAGATATTTTTACTTGACGATATAGTTACAACAGGTGCATCAATGGGGCACGCGGCAATGCTCATACGGGGGCTCGGTGCGAAAACCATAGTAGGTGTTTGTTTGGGTATTGCATATCGGGATGAGACGTAAAAGGGAATATACGTAAGCTTGCTGTTAGCTTTTATTTTCTTAAAATCAAAATAAAAAGGTAGAGGTACACGGTACCTCTACCTTTTTTGCTTGTGTATATCCGCATACGCGGAATGTTTTAAAAGTTTTAATTAACCAAGCTTGGTGTAGTTTACCTTAACACCGGGGCCCATAGTGGTTGCAACAACACAGCTCTTGATATACTGACCCTTTGCAGCAGCGGGCTTAGCCTTGATAACTGCGGTAAGAAGAGTGTTGAAGTTGGCAGCGAGCTTTTCCTTGCCGAAGGAAGCCTTTCCGATAGGGCAGTGGATGATGTTTGTCTTGTCAAGACGGTACTCAATCTTACCTGCCTTAG
>CAZTWE010000007.1:0-50540 GCA_964617165.1 uncultured Ruminococcus sp. | reverse complement strand
TTCAGGGTGCGACTATCATAGTAAACGACAAGGGCTCGGGTGAGTATGCGACAAGAAGCGTGTCGCTATTCACCTTTGAGCGAGACTACGCAGGCGTTATTCTGACCGAGGAGCATATAAACGAAATTGAGGCTTCGGGCGTTGATATCACTCTTGATATTTACGTTGATGAGGAAAATCCCGGTACTACGTCGGTTCCGTGGCTTGCCGAATACATAGAGTACAAGAGCTACGTGCTGTTCAAGAATTCGCATCATAAAGACGTTATCCGTCACGGCTCCAATGAGACCAATGGTGAGGACCGTCGCGACGTATTCATTATGTATCCTGACGGAAGCATTGACCCCGAAACCGAGGTTTGCTTCGAATTTGACGATATAACAAGGATAGAGATATACAGAGTTGACGATGCTCCGATAGTCTTTGAGAACGGTAACTTTATCAACCAGTGCTGCGAGGTCGTTGTTGAAACCAATTTTGATAATAAGTATGACGCGTATGCGCGCGGACTTAAAATACACAGATCAAACGTCACTCTCAAGAACCTCACCCACACCATGGAGGATGAGCCTTATCTTGATACAAGTGAAAGCAAGTACGGAACACTTCACGAGAGCTATCCCTACTATGCGTTTATCTATACCGAAAAGACTTACAATCTTCTTGTAACGGACTGCCGTATTACGGGTCATACCACCTACTATGAGGATAAGCCTGCTACCGATTCTACGGACGGTAAGCCGAGTCCCGTAGCTCAGGGTACGTACGATCTTGCTATTGAGCGCAGTATTGACGTTGTGTTCCGCAACGTTATTCAGGTACAGGATGACACGACGGGACTCGGAGATAACAGATATTGGGGTATAATGACGAGTAACGGGTCGAAGGACATGGTGTTCGATAACTGCAAGATCAACCGTTTTGACGCTCACCGTACCTTCTGGGGAGCAAAACTCATAAATACCACGATAGGTCACTCCATAAACCTTGTCGGTGGAGGCGAGCTTTACATGGAGAACGTTACCAAGCTCGTTACCGACTACTTCATCACAACGCGCGGTGACTACGGCGGAACGTTCAGAGGAAACATCACGCTTGTCGATTGCAGGCTTGACGGTGCAAGTGCGTACAACTCCACTCTCGGTGAAGTATACGATCCGACTAATAAGGTCCAGGACGGACTTATAATAAAGATAGGCTTCTCAAATAACAACAATACAGGTTATTGGGATTGGGATTTCGGTTATGATTGCTACATGCCGAAAAACGTTACACTTGATAACTTTACCTCGGGTGCCACCCGTACAACGTACGTATTCAACAACATGGTTGACGACGTGTTTACGACAATAACCAACCCTCTTGTAAGAACTGAGACGGTAACGTTCAGAAACATGGAGACATTGCCGATATGCTCTAACATCGATAATTTAACCGAGATGAGTAAGATCAAGGTATTCAACGAGGGATACACAAAAGAAGAGGAGTAATTTTTCGGGCGGCTCGGTTGGATTTGATAAAACTGAAAAACTGAAATAATTGCAAATGCATGAGAAAACCATGAAGAACAATTTTCTGAAGATTTTGTTGCTGATACTCTCCCTCTCGCTCGCCTTTTGCCTTTTTGGCTGTAGCGTAGAGACTCCCGACGGCGAAAGCGGCGATAATGAAGATGAGGTCAATAAGCCCGCTGAGCCTGATGAGGGCGGCTCATCTGACACGATAGACTGGGAAAACGTTCCCCTTGACGGTCTTGTTCTCATATATAATAATAAGGCAAGATTTCAGGTCGTTTACACCGTTGAGGGCGGCTCAGCGGCTGTACGTGCCGCAGAGGAGCTTGTAGCGACTCTGCGCGAGCTCGGTGTTGAAGTTGCCGATGCGGTTTCCGATAAGGATGCCGCTGACGTTAAGGATTGCGAGATAATCATAGGCACGGGCGCACGTCACAGAGGTGATGAGGTGAACGTAGGTCAGAGATATCTCGGAGCTAAGGGCTACACTGTAAGGACGGTTGGCACAAGGATCGTAATTGCGGGCGGTTCCGCTTCGCTCACAAAGGGACTTTACAACGATTTCGTTGAAAATCAGCTCGGTATAGGTAAAAAGACTACGGAGCTGCCCGAGGTTGCCATTGCCGAGGATTACGGTATAGAGCAGCTGACAGAGTATACTATTCCGTCGATTTCCGTTGCAGGTGTCGATCTTTCGGAATATACGCTTATTATAGACGTTGAGGGTGCTTCCAATTTTGCTTTTGACGAAATACGCGAGTTCCCCGAAATGCTTTACAGTGTTTCCGGCTATTGGCTCGACGTCGGAACGGTAGAGAATGCCGCTTCCTATGAGCATAAATTCATTATCCGCTACACAGAGAATATGAAAGAGGAATACCGTGAGGACGGATTTGCAGCTTACGTTGATGCGAACGGAGATTTCATTATAGAATGCTCCTATGCAAATGCATTCGATGCTACGTACAATGAGTTTATGACGTCTGCGGTTTTCAATAAAATGAAAGCTATAAACTTCGCTGCGACCTATAAATACACCAAATGCGTAAGCAAGGTTTATTACAGCCAGTTCGGTGCTGTGGGTGACGGAGAAACGGATGATTATCGTGCTATGTACGATGCACACGTTTATGCAAACCAATGCGGTCAGACCGTGTATGCAGACGAGGGCAAGAACTATTACGTTCACGTTTTTGAGCATGGCTCGATACCTGTAAAAACAGACGTTTACCTTGGAGATGCAAAGATCACTATTGACGACACGGGCAGTAAGGTATATGCGCAAAGAGGCAACGCTCTTTTTAGACTTGATAAGGATAACCCCATGGTTGTTTATAACGAGTCTCAGATACAGCAGCTGTTCGGTGACGTATCGCTTACGAGAGGGCAGACCGAGATACCGTGGCTTGTGGATTACATTGTGGCAGAGAGCATGATAAGATTTACCAATGCTTACCACAAGGACTACGTTCGTAACGGTGGAAACCTTGACTCGGGTTACAACAGAACCGACGCTATAGTCGTAGGAGTTGACGGTAGAGTTGACCCCAACACCGAGCTTGTCTTTGATTTTGATCAGATCACCGAGATACGCATTATCCGTACCGATGATGCTCCCATTACCTTTGACGGCGGTAAGTTCGATACTATCTGCTGTACTACGGTTGCCGAAACCGAATTCAAGAACAAATACGACGCTTACGGCAGAGGAATACAGGTATATAGAGCGAATTCCACTGTTAAAAACGTTACTCACAGAATGCTTAGTGAGCCGTATCTCGATACCACCAACAGCAAGTGGGGCGAGCAGAACGAGAGCTATCCTTACCACGCATTCCTCGTTTACGATCAGACCTATAACAGCAAAGCTGTTGATATGGATCTCACGGGTCACACCACTTATTATGAATCAAAGGATACGTCGAGCAACCCCGTTTCTATGGGCTCCTACGATTTCGTTATCGGGTACAGCATCGGTGTTGAGTTCAACGGAGTTGAGCAGAACGGTGTTGAGATCACGGACGAGAGATACTGGGGTATCATGGCGAGCAACGGTGTTAAGAACATAAAGTTTGTCGATTGCTACATTTCCCGTTTTGACGCGCACCGCGGCTTCTGGAACGGTGAGCTTACAGACGTCACTCTCGGGCACTCCTTTAACGTTATCGGCGGCGGCTTGCTCAAGGCAACGAGAGTTACCAAGATGACCGGCTACTACTTCATCCACCTGAGAGGTGACTACGGTGCTGTATTTGAGGGTGACATGGAGCTTGTTGACTGCGAGCTTCTCGGTTATAAGTCGTACGACTCAAATCAGGGCGGTGCTTTTTCGACGGCGATCCAGTATACGGGTGCTCAGATAGTAAGTTCGGGATATGCGTACGATTCTGACGTTGATGCTTACAACGAGTATCTGAATTGGGACTTCGGATATACCTGCTATATGCCTAAGACTATGCTTATAGACAATTTCACGACCAAGATCCCGTACGTTCAGGTATTCAGCGATCTTAACGACGAGGTGTTCAGCGAGGATATTGCAAATACGTACGTTATCACAAACAAGATAACGTTCAGAAATATGCATAACATCGATATCACCTACAACCCCACGAGGTATACTAAGCTTGCAGCTATTCCCGTTGTGAATGAAACCTACCCCGAGGAATCCACTGCGGCGGATTGATATTTCGATAACCAAACGAATCAAAAGGGTAGCTCGGAAGAACAAAGAGCTACCCTCTTGTTGACAACAGGATAAAAAGGTAATATACATGAAGATAAAAAGCATCATTTTATTCCTTATATGTATCGCGCTTTTTGCAGCGCTTACCGCATGCTATGATGGCGGCGTGCCAAACGGAGAAGGCCTTGAGGATAATACGGATATCTCCGAGCCCTCGGAGGAGGGCGGCAATTCTGCGGGCGGCGGCGATACCACCGAGGGCGGCAAGGAAATAATAACGCTTGTCACGAACGGTGTTGCAAATTTCAGATTTGTCACCACCTCCGAGATAGGCTCGAATGCCGTAAGAGGTGTTGACGCGCTTATTGTAAGGCTGCGTGAGCTTGGGGTGGAGCTTGATGACAGAGTCAGTGACATGAAGAGCTCCGACGTCTCGGATTGCGAAATAATTGTCGGCACGGGTGCGAGAGGCCGCACGGATGAGTGTAACGTTTCTCAAAGAGAGCTCGGGCAGAGGGGCTATATTATCAAGGCTGTGGGAAAGCGGATAGTTATAGCCGGCGGAACGTCCGAAAAAACCAACGAAGCACTTGGAATATTTGCAAAAGAATATCTCGGCATAACCGACGGGCGCGAGGAGCGCATATCAAGCCTTACTGTGCCGCAGGAGCTTTTGTGCTACGTACCCACCGAATACAAGGTAACGTCCGTAGCTATCGGTGATAACGACTTGTCAAAGTATTCGATATTCATAGATACAACAAGGAGAGCTACCGATTATCAGATATCCGTATCGGATATACAAAACGGTTTATATAACAGCACGGGGTATTGGCTTGACGTAGGCAATACCGAAAACATGGATAGCTGTGAATACAGGATAATTCTGAAATACGTTGACGATGCGGGCGAAAACGGTTTACGCATTTTTGTCGACGGGAGTGATCTTATCGTTGAATCGGCATACGTAAACGCGCTTACCGAGAGCTTTGAAAAATTCCTCAAAAAGAACGTTTTCGATCTTGGGTACGACGTTATCATTCCGATCGATACCTATTATACCGAGCACGTAAGCACGGTTCATTATAAGGATTTCGGTGCGGTCGGTGACGGGTATGCGGATGATTACGATGCACTCTACCGCGCTCATCAGTATGCCAATATCGGCGGTCAGAAGGTATATGCCGATGAGGGTGCTACGTATTACGTAAACGTTTTTACAAAACCAATACCCGTAATGACGGATGTTGATTTTACAGGTGCCAAATTCATAATAGACGACAGAGGCTCGGACGTTTTTGCGGGCAGAAGCCTTGCACTTTTTAGCGTGATAAGAGATAAAGGCCCCATAACGCTCAGCGTCTCTGAGATAGAAGAGCTCTCGGAGCAGTATGATATTTCAATCACTTATAATACTACCGAATTGCCGTGGCTTGTGCCTTATATTTCCTCAGACAGCCTTGTGATGTTTTACAATTCAGACCATAAGGATTACATAAGATACGGTGCCAATGAGGATAACGGTTATACCAGGCAGGACGTTATGTTCGTTACGAGGGACGGTAAGATATCTGCGGATACTCCGCCTGCGTATGAATTTGATCACTACACTTCGGTATGCGTTTACAGCACCGACGATAAGCCTATAACGATATGCGGAGGATATTTTGAAACTATATGCTGCCGCACGGTAAAGGAAACCGATTATATCAACAAATGGCTTGGTTACTCACGCGGAATAAATATAAACCGCTCCAACGTCACGGTAAAGGACTTAGAGCATACGGTTACGGGTGAGCCCGTACCGTCTCCGTATAATTATGAGGGAGACCGAAAGGAAAGCTATCCGTATTACGGCTTTATATACGTTCTTCATTCATACGGTGTCACGGTTGAAAACTGCAAGCTTGTCGGGCGTACCGTTTATTATCAGGATAAGCCCGCAACGTCATCAAGTGCGGCAAGACCCGTTGATATGGGAAGCTATGATTTTGTTATCGAGCACAGCAGTCACGTGACGTTTAAAAACGTAATTCAGACCAATTCGATAACAGATAACACCTATTGGGGCATCATGTCCTCAAACGGGGCTAAGAATATGACTTTTGACGGCTGCTATATTTCGCGTTTTGATGCGCACCGCGGCTTCTTCAACGCGGAGGTGACGAATACCACGATAGGCAGGGTATTCAACGTTATCGGCGGCGGTCATCTTAACGTAAGCAATACCGTGCGCCTTGCGGGTAATTCCTTTATTACGCTTCGCGGTGATTACGGTGCGACCTTCCGCGGAGATATTACCCTTGTCGGATGTACTCTTGAAACCTATTACGAGCATACGGGCGGCGAGCTTTCGACAAGCGCGAGGAACAACTCCTATGCTTACGTTATCAACAGCGGCTACAGCTCCGGCAGTGAGCTTTATCTCAATTGGGATTTCGGTTACACCTGCTATATGCCGATAAACGTAACGCTTGACGGATTTTCGCGCGGTGGCTCGGGAAATCTCTATCTTTACAATAATATATCCGATGCCGCTTTCAGCTCCGACTATTCAAACGCATATCGGATAACCGAAAGCATAACCTACAGAAATATGACCCGACTCACAACCTGCAACAGCAGCGCGTGTACCAAGCTGCGCGCAATACCTGTGACGGTTGAATAAAAAAAGAGAATAGCCGACGTCGCACTGAAGCCTTAATTTCGGTGCCCTCGGCTTATCTCTCTTAACTGAAAATAAATAATAAAAACCCCGGGTTGACTGGACCCGGGGTTCTAATTCTAATGCGGAAGTATAAGAAAATCCTTAATTGATATCGAGATCAAGAGTAGGGATACTTACGCGAGGCGTATCACCTGCTACGGTTTCATTCGCCCACCCACTTGTACAAATGATATCAACGTTCTCAATTCTTACATTTTCGCATATCGGAGCTTCGTATTTCATAGGAAACCTCCTCAGCATCATAGATTGACTATCTGACTGCATTATGATTATAACATATATTTTTGCAAATTGCAACACTTTATATAAAATTTATTACAAAAAATAATATTTAATAATTTTCATGCAGAGAAAAGCCTTGATTTATTCGGAAACCGTAACGGTTTTCTTCTTTTTTCTGCCTCCGCGCCGTGTGTGCACTCTGCGGATGCCGCTTTTTTCAATACCCGTGCGATAGCTTTCAAGCTTTTCATCGGTTGCCTTGTCAAGCGTACGCTTTGCGCGCCACGTGTCGTTAAAGTTTCTGTGCAGCTTTAGTGTGAGTATCATATCTCCGCAACTCTCACAGTTGAAAACAAGCGTGTATTTCTGCCCCTTGGTGTGTAAGGGCTTTCCGCTTTTTGCAAGCTTCGCCTTGCAGATGGGGCAGGTAGGGGCTGAATTGATTTCGTCATTCAGCATCTCGTCAATGGTCACGTATCCGTCATCTCCACCGTCAGCATCTCCGATAACACCGACCTCAAGGTGCTCACCTCGCACCGAGTCGTATGCGGCGATGCCCCCCTTGACGTCAAGCTTCGCAGCTACAAGAGCTGTGAAATACGCATCGTTCAGAGCATCATGCGCAGGAAGCCTTTGCGGTATCTCAAAGTATTCCATAGCGTATTCAAGCGAACGCTGCCTGTTCGAGCCGTCCGTTTGCCTGTTGAAGATGACTTGCAGATCGTAAGTCCTGTCAAGCCATGCGGAATCTATACTATGTACGTGCAGGTTTTCTTTCAGCATCGGGATATCGTCAGGACCCCAAGTGAGGAAAACGAAGTCGTTGCCGCACCATTTGCGAAAGCTCGCCTCAGCCTCCCCGAGCGGGGTACCGAGCTCAAGCCGATCCTGCGTAATACCCGTCAGCTCGCTGACGTGGCGGTGCAGCTTTTTGAAATATTTTGGCTTTACTGTTATCTGATACGAGCCGCAGGGCTGCATGCTCTCATTCAGCTTAACAGCACCTATCTGTATGACCTCTCCGCGCAGGCGGCAGGAAAGCTGACGCTGTACTGCAAGTGCCTTTTGCGCATACGCCTGATTCCATTCGAGGTCGAGGGTTATATAAAACATTTGTATTCTTATTCATCCTTTATTTATCATTCCAAGATATTATTATACACCGATAAGGATAAAAAGTCAAGTATAAAGAGCTTAACATTTGTAACAGGGGCGTATTTTGCCTCAATTTATGTAATTGGCAGTCAAAATGTGGCTTTCTTTTGATATTTTTGGTGAAATTACGCCTTGACAATACCCCACCTGATAATGTATACTAATAAAATGAAAGAAACTTTGTTTAACTTTATGAAAGGCACGGTCAACGTTATGGCGGATCACGTAAATATTCCCGAAATATTCGGCTCGCTTGTGTTCAATGAGGAGATCATGAAAGAGCGACTTCCAGAGGACGTATATCTTTCACTTCTCAGCACAATAGAAGCAGGTAAAGAGATAGATCCCGGAATTGCAGATACCGTAGCTTCGGCTATGAAGGACTGGGCAATAGAGCACGGAGCAACGCATTTCACTCATTGGTTCCAGCCGCTCACCGGAGTTACCGCTGAGAAGCACGATTCTTTCCTTACTCCTGCCGAGCACGGACATGCTATAATGGAGTTTTCGGGCAAGGTGCTCATAAAGGGCGAGCCTGATGCATCTTCGTTCCCCTCGGGCGGATTGCGTGCAACCTTTGAGGCACGCGGATATACCGCTTGGGATCCTGCCTCCTATGCTTTTGTTAAGGACGGCTCATTGTACATACCAACCGCCTTTTGCTCGTACACGGGTGAGGCCCTCGATACTAAAACACCGCTTTTGCGCTCGATGGATGCCATAAGCACCGAGGGGCTTCGTATAGTCAGACTCTTCGGTGATAACGAGTCGAGAAGAGTTACCACCACGGTAGGAGCGGAGCAGGAATACTTCCTCATAAAGGAAGAGGATTTCAAAAAAAGGCGCGATATTTTCTACTGCGGAAGAACTCTCTTCGGTGCTCCCGCGGTAAAAGGTCAGGAGCTTGACGATCATTATTTCGGAACGCTTCCCACACGTGTCAGCGAGTATATGCACGAGCTTGATATGGAGCTTTGGCGACTTGGAATTTCCGCCAAAACAAAGCATAATGAGACAGCGCCTGCCCAGCATGAGCTTGCACCTGTTTTTGAGACTACCAATATAGCAGTCGATCACAATCTGCTCACAATGGAGTGCATGAAAAGGCTCGCACCCAAATACGGCATGGCTTGCCTGCTTGCAGAAAAGCCTTTCCTGGGTATAAACGGCTCGGGTAAGCACAACAATTGGTCGCTTTCCACGGATACGGGAAAAAATCTCCTGAAGCCCGGTAAGATACCTACCGAGAACAAGCAGTTCTTACTTATGCTTGCGGCTGTTATCAAGGCTGTTGACGATTATCAGGATCTGCTTCGCATTTCTGCCGCAACGGCAGGAAACGATTGCAGACTCGGCGGTCACGAGGCACCCCCTGCGATAATCTCAATGTTCCTCGGCGATGAGCTGGATACTGTCGTTAATTCGATCATAAACGGTACGGAGTTCCATAAGACCGATAAAAAATATATGTCGTTCGGAAGCCCCACGGTGCCTGCCATAAGGCGTGACAATACTGACAGAAACAGGACCTCGCCCTTTGCCTTTACGGGAAATAAGTTTGAGTTCAGAATGGTTGGCTCCTCTCAGAATATATCGCTCTCCAACACCGTGCTCAATACTGCGGTTGCAAAATCCTTCTCGGACTTTGCCGATACGCTTGAGACAGCGGATGACTTTGAGGCGGCTCTCGATGAGCTTATAGCAAATACTCTTCGCGCCCACAGCAGAATACTCTTTGCGGGTAATTCCTATTCCGAGGAATGGGAGCGCGAGGCTGAGCGCCGCGGACTCTCTAATTTCAAAACGGCTCCCGAGGCTTACGCGCACTTTGATGATGAAAAGAACGTAGAGCTGTTTGAAAAATTCGGTGTTATGAGTCGCGTTGAGCTGAGATCTCGCCGCGAGATATACTTTGCAAATTACAGAAAAATAAAGAATATCGAAGCGAAAACCATGCTTGAGATGGCTATGCGTGATTATATCCCTGCGGTTACACGCTATATAAGCTCGCTGTCGTCCTCTATAAAAAATGCATCGGTAGTCGTGCCCGACGTTTCACTCACCGCTGAGACAGAGCATCTCAGGCAGCTTATATCTCTGCTCTCCGATGCCTACACCGCGCACCGTGAGCTTGCCGAGCTTGAAGCGGTTGCCGTGAAGATAGAGAATACGGAGACGGCGGCATTCTTCTACTGCCGCGAGGTCTCTGGGGCTATGGATAAGCTTCGCCTTGCCGTTGACTCGCTTGAAGAGATAACTGCAAGAGAATATTGGCCCGTTCCCACGTATGGGGATATGACGTATGGAGAGATACTGTAGCTGCCGATTGTATAAATTCCGCAATACTGCGTTAAAGCTTCGACTTGTTTGCAAAATTTCTCCTGATCGTCATCGCGTTAAAGCTTTGACTTGTCAAAACAAAACATAAAATAAGCACTTAGCTTCCCACTATCGGGGGCTAAGTGCTTATTTTATATGAGAGATATTATCAGCTCCGAGATAAATACAGCGAGTGCCGAGCCTGCCGCAACCGTGATAAGACTTCGGTTGCAATATGCAAGAACAACCGCAACTGCGGTGGCGATTATGCCTGTTATAAGATTATCGGTTATGTAAAGTATAGCAGGGAACGACATGACCGTCAGTACCGAGTAGGGCATGTAATAGAGGACTGAGCGTATAAATATGTTTGTTATCGGCTTTCTTATAAACAGCATAGGTAAAAGGCGCAAAAGATAGGTAACACCGACCATTATGACAAGATAAATAAGAAAATTCGCGAAGCTTTGAAGGCTTTCAGGCACAGTCGCTCACCTCCTCACTCTCGGTATCGGGCTTGTCCTTTATCGGGAAAATAAGGGCAAGGGCAATACTCACCGCGAAAGCTGAAATTATTATAACAAAGCCGTCGGGGACCTGTGTAAGGTACGGAACGTATTCGAAGATGCAGGATAACGCGATGCTGAGTAGTATGCATATCGCTAGGGGCTTCTCCTTTTTTGCGGGAGGGATCAATATCGCTATAAACATAGCGTACATGGAAACGCTGAGTGCATCTACCAATATCTTAGGCAATACGTTGCCTGCTATAGCTCCGAGAAGCGTTCCGAGCGTCCACCCGAGGTAGGGCAGGAGCATAAGCGAAAGCAGATACCGCTTTCCGAGCTTTTGCTCTTTTCCTATGCTGACGGCAAATATTTCATCTGTCAGGGTAAAGGCAAGGTAAAATCTGTCTGCAATGCGGATCTCTCTGTCAAACCGCTGTGAGAGCGATATGGACATCAGGGAATACCTCAGATTTATCATAAGCTGAGTTAAGGCAAGCTCAAGAACACTGCCGCCTGTCGCTATTATCGGCAATGCGGCAAGCTGACCTGCCGAGGTGAGATTGAACATCGAGATCATAACGGCTTCTATGATAGGTATTTCATAAGCCGTTGCCATAAGCCCGAAAGCAAATGATATCGAGAGGTATCCGAGACCGATGGGCAACCCGTCGCGTATACCCATTTTTGGATTGTTTATCGTTTGTTGCATTTTGTCTTTCTTTGTCTTGCCTTTAAGCTATCGTTGTGCCGAGAACGGTATTTGCGCTGTCGGGATCCGCACCGCTCTTGAGGCTTGTGGTGTACAGCTTGTGATAGGTTCCGCCGAGGGCGAGAAGCTCATCGTGCGTTCCCGATTCAAGAATACCTGTGCTGTCTATAACAACTATTCTATCCGCATTTTTTACAGTGGAAAGTCTGTGAGCAACCACTATTACGGTACGTCCGCGCGAGAGCTCCTCAAGCGACTTTTGTATCTGCATTTCAGTCACGTTGTCGAGCGCACTCGTCGCCTCGTCAAGTATAAGCAGCGATGGGTTTTTCAGGAACAGGCGAGCTATCGCAACTCTTTGCCTTTGACCGCCTGAGAGCTTTATTCCGCGCTCTCCGACCTCGGTGTCGTATCCGTTATCGAGGGTTGATATGTATTCGTGTATGTTTGCGCGTTTTGCTGCTTCAATGATCTCTTCATCACCGGCATCGGTCTTGCCGTAGGCGATATTGTCGCGTATCGTTCCGTCAAATAAAAATACGTTCTGCGATACAACACCGATGTGCGAGCGGAGTGCATCGAGCTTTATGTTCATGATGTCCGTGCCGTCAAGCGTTATTGTGCCGCTACTTACGTTGTAAAGGCGCGGTATAAGATTGCACATAGTGGTCTTTCCACCGCCCGAGGGGCCTACCAAAGCAAGCGTTTCTCCTGCCTTTACCTGAAGATTGAGACGGTCTATTACAAGCTTTTCATTGTTCTCATCATAAGAGAAGGATACGTTCTTAAACTCTATTTCGCCTCGCACCTCCGTTGGCTCTTTCGTGCCGAGGTCCTCTTCGTTTTCCATATCCATTATCTCGCAGAAGCGGCTGAAGCCTGCCATTCCCTCCTGGAACTGTTCAAAGAGCGTGGATATTTTCTGAATAGGAGTGAGGAACATGCTGATATAAAGGATAAATGCCGCGAATTCGCCCGCATCTATCTTTCCGTAGAAGAAGAACAGACCGCCTGCGAAAACTATAACGAGGTAAAGCAGATCCGAAATAAACGCCATGACGGTTTCGTATTTACCGAGTGAGAGCATAGCGCGGCTGCGCAAGGTTGCGAAAAGCCCATTAACGCGTGAGAACTTTTCTATCTCGTAATCTCCCTTGGCATACGCCTTGGTTTCTCTTATGCCCGAAAGAGAGTTTTCGAGAGTGGAGTTTATTACAGCCGTCTGTCGGCGGTAGTTTTTCATTGAGGTTTTCATTTCAGCGCGCGACAGACTTGTGAAAATGACTATAAAGGGAATTATAGCGAGCACAATGAGCGTAAGATAAACGTTTATCGTTATAAGTATGCAGAACGCACCTGTGAACATGAGTATTGCCAAAAACAGATTTTCGGGGCCGTGATGTGCAAGCTCGGATACCTCAAACAGGTCGTTTACAAGCCTTGTGAGAAGATCTCCCGTTTTGTTGTTGTCGTAAAATTTCACGGGCAGAGACTGATATTTTTTGAAAAGATCCTGCCTCATGTCCTTTTGCATGCGCACACCCATTATGTGACCGTGATAGCTGACAATAAAGGTGCATGCCTCTTTAACGAGATATATTCCGAGAAGCACCGCTGACCAGATTATAAGCATCCTCGGTGTTTCGTTGTATACGTATTTATTGATTATATCCTTGACTACCGTTGGATAGAAAAGGTTACATACGGCTATTATAACTGCCGCTGACATGTCGAGAATGAAAAGCCCGAGGTAGTTTTTGTAATAGTTTACAAATCTTTTGATCATTTCAAATACCCATATCTATGTAATAGCTTTTGCTTATCTTCGCGGCTTGCATCTGCCGCGAGCTTTTCTTTTATAAGTTTTTTCTTTGCCGCATCAAAGTCAATGGCTCCGCGCTCTTCAAGCTCGCGCATTATGCGAAATGCACGCTTTGCAGAGTAGCCTCGCGATATGAGCTTTGCGATTATCTTATGCGGTCCGATGAGTTTTTCATGGCATTTCGTTATGACGTGCTCTATCTGACGCGCCTCGTCGATATACCCGAGTCTGACACATTCCTCCGTTGCAAATTCCGCATGCTCCGCAGAAAATCCCGCACGGGTCAGCTTCATTTTAAGATTTTTTTCGCTGTTGTCGGCAAAGGAGAGCAGGGAAGCGGCTTTCGCCAACGCTCGGCGGCGACCGTCATCCTCCGTGAGAGCAGCCAAAGCCTCGCTGTCAATACACTCGCCCGAAAGGGGACAGCCGATTTCTCGGTATGTCCCCTCGTTTACCGTATATTTGATTTTTTCACCCTCGGAGAATATTTCCAAAACCACAAGGGATTCGTTCTTTTCTTTTGTTCTTACAGATAAGATCTCACCGTTCACAACAGAAAATTATTCCTCATCGTCAAAATCTTCTATATCGAAATCGTCATCCTCGTCACCGCCGACGGTATCCGAATCAAACATTTCGCTCTTAGCCTTTTCGCGTACAAGTGCTTCGAGCTTATCCATCATCTCGCTGTCGGCTTCTATGAGCTTTCTTACGTTGTCCTTACCCTGACCGAGTCTGTTACCGTCATAGTAGAACCACGCACCGCTCTTTTCAATGATACCGAGCTGAATGGACATATCGATTATCTCGGAGGATTTTGAAATTCCAGAGCCGTAAAGAATATCGAATTCCGCAACCTTAAAGGGCGGTGCAACCTTATTCTTTACTACCTTACATTTGGTGTGCGCACCGTATACCTCAGAGCCGTTTTTCAGTGCGTCACCACGGCGAACGTCGATACGCACGGATGCGTAGAATTTCAGCGCACGGCCACCGGGAGTTACCTCGGGATTGCCGTACATAACACCGACCTTTTCACGCAGCTGGTTCGTAAAGATAACTATTGTATTGGATTTTGCAATAGTACCCATGAGCTTTCTCATTGCCTGAGACATAAGGCGAGCCTGAACGCCAACGTGCGATGCACCCATATCGCCTTCGATCTCCTGTCTCGGAACGAGCGCGGCAACAGAGTCGATAACTATAATATCTATCGCTCCCGAGTTTGCAAGTGTTTCGGCAATGCCGAGCGCTTGCTCACCGCAATCGGGCTGAGATACGAGCAGGTCGTTGATATCAACACCGAGCTTCTTTGCATATATGGGGTCGAGTGCGTGCTCGGCATCAATAAACGCGGCAACACCACCCTGCTTCTGAACCTCTGCTATTACGTGAAGCGCAATAGTGGTTTTACCTGAGGATTCCGGGCCGAATATCTCGGTTATTCTTCCGCGAGGTATACCGCCTACTCCCAGCGCAAAATCAAGCGCAAGCGAGCCTGTAGATACCGCCGATACGTTCAGCGCGGAATTTTCTCCGAGCCTCATAATAGAGCCCTTTCCGCATTCGCGCTCAATTCGCGCCATTACGGTTTCAAGAGCAGATTTCTTATCGTTGACAGGAGCCTTGTCCTGCGTTGTCGTTTTCTTTGTTGCCATATCAAATCACCTTTTCTATCATTTTTTAAAAGCCTGTTTTCTGTGGGCTGTCCCTTTTTACACCTATATTATAAAACATGCCCTGTCCAATAAATCGGACATCTTGAAAGTGATTTTCACCGTCTTTTAAAATGACGTTGTGAGCTACTTTCTCAGCGCATCAGAAGAGGCGGCAGGCACCTGTGGGCCGTATTTTGAGGTTCATTGCCGAGCCCTCACCGAATACCGAGTCCATAAGCTTTATATAGCCGTCAACGTACTCATTCTTTATGAATACCTGTATCGTTCCCGCAAAGCCGCCGCCGTGAACGCGGTATGCACAGCCCTTGCCGGAAAGGTATCCTTCTGTTACTGCGAGTGCAAGAGAGAGTCCCTGCTCCTTTACGTTGATCGTGGTGAAAACGTTTTGCAGATACTTGAAGGATGATGAGCCCGAGGCAAGTATACCGTCGAGGAAGCCCTCTATATCCGAGCTCTTGAGTGCAGCTCTGATAGCTCCGACACGCTCGTTTTCACGCACGAAATGAAGCGCACGCAAAACGGCTCTGTCGCCAAGCTTGGTTCGCAGCTCGGGGATCTTCGCAATTATCTCTTCCTCTGTGATGCCGCGCAGAACGTCAGCACCGAACTGCTGTGCAACAGCCTTCATTTCATAGGGAACCGATGCATAGTCATCGTTGAGGTCTGCATGATTTCCTCCGGTGTTTACGATGCAAAGAGAATAGCCCTTTGCGGTAAGAGAGAAGGATATGGGATCAACTATCGGATTTTTTGCATCGGCAAAATCAATGTATACGAAGCCGCCTACAGCGCATGCCATCTGATCCATCAGCCCACAGGGCTTGCCGAAATAAACGTTTTCTGCATACTGAGAGAATTTAGCTATATCAGCGTTGGATATCTTACCGTCATTGTAAAGATAATTGAAGATATTGCCTATCATGACCTCAAATGCCGCGGATGATGATATACCGCTGCCCTTGAGTACCTCTGTCGTTGCATAAGCATCGTAGCCGCCGATGGAGTAACCGTTATTGACAAAGCAGTTTGCAACGCCTGCAATAAGCGCATCGGAGGTGTAGTTTGCAAAGTTGCCTGGGTCTGCCGTGCGTGAAAGCTCTATCACGGTTGCACGGTAGCCCTCGGATTTGAAGCGGATAACCCCGTCGTCATTCTTAGCGGCAATGGCGATTATGTCTCTGTCAATAGCACCTGCAAGAACACAGCCTCTGTTGTGGTCGGTATGGTTTCCTGCGATCTCGCTTCTGCCGGGAACAGAGAATATGCATATATCCCTGTCCTCACCGTAGAGTGAGGCAAAGGAATCTATTGCAGCGATAAATCTTTTGGTCTGAGCCTTTATATCGGCATACAGCTCAGCGTGTTTTTCAAGTGCGCCGCCCGAAAGCAGTGCTTTAAGCTCTGATGGCTTCATAAATATTTCCTCTTTCTTCACGAAATGTTTTATCGGTTTAAACGTTTTTTGCACGGCGATCTCTCAGCCACGTGCGGAATATATCAAGGCAGGTATTTGCAAGCTGCTCACGCGGTATCGGCTCACCGCTCTCGGTATCGCAGTATATTACCTGCGCTCCCTTGGCATGCCTGAACCAGGTCATTTGCCGCTTTGCATAATTTCTGCTTGCCTTTTTTATTTTTTCTGCGGCAGCCTCGGTATCACCGTCGCAGCTTATAGCCTCGATCATTTCTTTATAACCTATAGCCTGAGCTGCCGTTGAGTCAGGGGGGAGCTCGCCTGAAAGTAAAAGCTGCCTCACCTCGTCGGCAAGTCCTTCGGTCATCATAAGGTCAACCCGCTCGTCAATGCGGCGGTAAAGAGCGTCTCTGTCATGAAACCCCAGAGTTACATGGCAAATGGAAATCTCATTATTTGGTGTCTTTGTCAGCGCATCGAAATAGCTCTTGGTCTTGCCCGTAGCATCGTATATCTCAAGTGCGCGTATAACGCGCCTCACGTTATTGTAATGCACCGCAAGGGCAGCTTCGGGATCCACTGTGCGAAGCCTTTCCCAAAGTGCTATTTTGTCAGCCTCCGAGCTTAACGCGCTCTCGATTTTCTCTCTGTATTCGCGGCAGGCTTCGGGCGGCTCCTCGTGGCAGGGGCGCATGAGAGTTGCCAGATAAAGCCCCGTTCCGCCAACGAAGAGCGGTATATTTCCTCGCTCGGAAATATCCTTTGCCACCGTCATTGCAACGTCGCGGTACGCCTTTGCGCTGAAGCTTTCTTTCGGTGATAAAATATCAAGGCAATGGTGAGGCGCCGCCTCTTGCTCTTCCTTTGTCGCTTTAGCCGTTCCTATGTCCATGCCCTTGTATATCTGCATTGAGTCAAGGCAGATTATTTCACAGCAGAGAGCCTTCGCTATTTCAAGTGAAAGCGCGGTCTTGCCCGATGCCGTAGGTCCTGTTATTGCAAGTGAATATATCATTGATATGCTCTGTCAAGCCATTCGCACATATCACGGAATACCTCGTCTCTGTTCGTTTCGTTGAACAGCTCATGGCGCGCTCCCTCGTAAAGTGAAAGCGATACGTCACTCACGCCCGAAAGCAAAAGGTGCTTGTACACGTAACGCGGTCCCTCTCCGTATTTTCCGACGGGATCACGATCTCCGCTCATGATAAGTGTTTTGAGTGACTTGGGATAATCGGTGAACCACCTTTTCGAATTGCTCTTTCCAACCATTGCGAAAAGATCTCTGTATGCGGAAACGGTAAAGGTGAAATTGGTGAGCTCATTTTCATCTCTGTCAAGTATCTGTGCACCGTCTCTTGTCAGCCAGGCATTGTGTCCCTCGGATTTCGGGAATTTTGAATTGTAGCCCATGAATGCCATGTTCTTCACAAGAGCCGATCGGTATTTTGTTCCGCGGAACAGAATGATAAAATTGACAAGCCCCTGACCGAGCGGAAGCACGGCTCCCATAGGCCCTCCCGTTCCGTGAATTATGTGTCCTACTATGCTGTTCGGATACTTTACCGCATAAAGTCTTGATAGAAATGAGCCCATGCTGTGTCCCATTATGACGGGCTTCATGCCGTCAAAACGTTCCCTCAGCTTTTTATTCATTGTGTGGAGATCCTTCAGAATAAATTCCGTACCGCCTTTGTCTGCAAAATAGCCGAACTCTTTTCCGCCGAGCTTTGCCGTTTCACCGTGACCTATGTGGTCGTTGCCTGCGAATACGTAGCCGCGCTCGGTGAGGTATGCTGCCAGCTTTTCGTATCTTCCGACGTGATCCACCATGCCGTGAGACAGCTGAACTATACCCTTTGGCACAGTATTTGTCGGAACATATATTTTGCCGCGGACTGTATTAATACCGTCACTTGACGGGAACTCAATAGCGAACACTGTGTAGCTCATTATCCGATCTCCAATCCTTATTTGTTAGTTATTTTAACTATGCGCGGCTTCTCTTTTTAAGAAACTCTATTACCTCTGCTTCGGTGGGGACCGATGCTCCGGCACCCGGTCTTGAAACGGCTATTGCCGCTGCTGCCGCACCGTAGCTGACCGCGCTTCTGATGTTGCCGCCCGAACGCAGATATTCAAGCGTAAGTCCTGCTGTAAAGGTATCTCCCGCCGCAGTGGTATCAACTACAGCATCCGCACGGAAGGCAGGTATCATGTCGAAGTGCTTACCGTCATATATGAAAGCTCCTCTTGCACCGAGCTTGATAACTATATGCTTAGCCTTGACCTTATTGTAAAGGGCGTAAGCCGCCTTGAGGCAGCTTTCCGTACCCTCGGGCATAATTCCCGTGTATTCATAGGTCTCAGTCTCGTTCGGTGAGAATACGTCAACCTCGGGGAGTAATTCCAAGGGATGCTCGCGAGATGCGGGTGCCGCATCAACGAATATCGGTATGTTTTTCGCTGCCGCTATTTTTGCCGCCGCAACAGCTATGCTGAACGGTATCTCAAATCCTATGTACAGCGCATCCGGCTCGCATGAGAACGCTTCGAGCACGTTGTCGTTATTCAAGAGACGGTTTGCTCCGGGGTAAACGACTATCCTGTTCATGCCGTCTCCCTCTTTCATTACTACCGCAAGACCCGTCTGAGCCTCGGCATCGACCTTTATAGCCGAAGTATCTATGCCACATTCTTTATAATAATTGAACAGCTTCTGACCGTGAGCATCGGCACCGAGCTTGGTACAGAATACGCAATTTCCACCGAGCTTTGCGATAGCCACAGCCGAATTTGCGCCCTTACCGCCGGGGGTATAGGCAATACCGCCGTCATCAATAAGCGTTTCACCGGGGGCGGGAACTCTCAGCATATTCATTGAAAGGTCCATGTTGGCACTTCCAACGAGAAGTATTTTTTTCATTTTTTGTATTCCTTTCTTATGAGAATATTTGAAAAGTCATTACGTCAGTCGCCTATAACGGACAGGCGGAAAATTGCCGATCTCGGCTGTAGCTCGGACGCTAAAGACGACTCTCTTTGACGGCAGGTGAAAATAAAGCTCTGATAACCCTCGTCGGAAAGCTTTTTAACAGCGCGCATCATAGCCATGGCGCGTGCGTTATCCTGATTTGCAAAGGTTTCGTCAAAGCAGATCGGGGGCTTTTCGGTATAGAGCATATCTATAAGAGCCATTCTCACCGCAACGTAGGTGAGATCGCGTGTGCCGCCCGAAAGGTAATCAACCGATTTCGCCTTGCCGCTTCCGGTTGCGAAATTGAGCTTCAGCTCACCGTCAACACCGAGTGAGGTGTATTTCTTATCTGTCATTATCTCAAGCAGCTCTGTTGCGTATTCTCCGAGCCTCGGTGAGATCTCCTCACGCAGGCAATCCGATGCTGTGCTGATAGCGCGGAGTGCAACGTAATATGCCTTGTGCTTCATGCGAAGCTCGTTTATTTTGGTTTCAAGTGCCTGTATCTTTGAATAAAGCTCGCCGGGGTCCTTTGCTCGGAGCTTCAGCTCTGAGAGCTCGTTTTCAACTATAAAGGAAAGTCTTTGCTGCTCTTCTATGATAGCACCCGTTTCGGCAATGTTGGAAAGTATTTCGTCGTGATCTATTTCGGCAACGACCTTTCTCTTTATCGGGGGCACCTTGCTCCTTATGTCGATCTCGCTCTTGTCGGAAAGAGAACGGCGTATTTCCTTTACTGCGATCTCTGTGCTGGCTTTATCCTCGATAAGAGCGCGTTGCTCGCGCAAAAAGGCGTTGACCTTGGCTTCAAGAGCATTGAGATAAGCGGCGTCGGGAGCTGCGTTTTCATCTCCCCAGAGCATCGCAACGCGGTAAAGCTCTTTTCTTGCCGTTTCGTATTCAAGCTTCGCCCCCTCGTGAGCGCGGCGTGCATTCTCCGTATTGTTAATGAGCATATCGCGCTTGCCTCTGGCTTCGGCGATGACGGATATCTTCTGCTTGAACTGCTCGGCTGTTTCCGTGCCAAACTCGCGGCACAGCTTTTCCTCAGAGCGGTATGCACCAATGAATACGTAGGTAAGAACGCCTGCGCCCGCTAAGGCGATGACACCGAGTACACCGATAAGGATTTTCGCAAGCGGGGGAAGGGAAGCTGCGGCAATAACCGTGATGAGCGAGGCGATTGCAACAAGCAGAGCGAATATTCCGCCCGAAATGCATTTGATCTTATTGACGGTGATTGAGCTTAATCGGTCGCGCAGCTTTTCTTCCCCGCCGAAGCTGTCCGAAAGCTCGATAGCTCCCTCTATTTCTTTCGTGATACCGATCGCGCTTCTTTCCTTGGCGTAAGTGCGTTCCGCTTCCTCAAGGCGGCGGTAGCAATCGTCAACGCTTCGTCTGGCTACGGCAATATCGGTCAGATATTCGCTTGTGGGAAGAAATCCGTTTTTTGTGTTCGCGAGAATGAACTCGTTATAAGACTCGTTTTTTCGCTCAAGCTCCTCTTCAAGAGTGTGAAGCTCGTCAAAGGTGTTGATTATCTTTACGTTACAGTAGCACGCATCAAGCTCAAGAAGCCCTGCACGTTTTTCCTCCGCTTCCTTTTTCCTCATGCGTATCTCGTGCAGTTCAGCCTCCTTGGCGAGTATGAGCTTATTGTCCTCATCCGTTGTGCGCAGGCGTGCCTCAAGCTCCTCCTGCTTTTTGATAAGGTCCATGATCGCGCCGCCCGTGTTTCCCGCGTGCAGCAGCGTTTCCATTTTCTCCGAAATGTTATTTGCGGCTCTGCCCGTGTTGACCTTCTCGCTCGCGGAGAAGAGTATGTTTTCAATAGATTGCTTTACCGAGCCCTCGGCAATCGAAGCATCTCCTACCTGACCGACAAACGCTGTGTTTTCAAACAGCTCTCTGTCAACTCCGAAGAATACCTCGCCCGCGCACTTCTTACCGAATGCGGGTGTTCCGCTTTCAAGGTCGATAATAGCGGAATCCTCTTTATAGGTCGTTCTTCCTGCGCTTTCCATTTGAACGGTGGAACGGGTTATAAGGTATTTTTTACCACCGACAGAAACCGTCATAGAGCCTTCTGCGATGCCCGTGTTCCAATTTATTCTCTTTTTGCGCTCGCCGACTCCCCCCGATGATTCGGTGGGCTCAAAGCCGTAAAGCATGTACTTTATGAAGGAGGCTATCGTGCTTTTGCCTGCCTCGTTCTGCCCCTCGATAACGTTTATAGCATCCGAAAAATCAAGCGCCATATCTGTAAGCTGACCGAAGCTCTTGATTTCGATTTTTTCTATGATCATCTCTGAGATACTCCTTTCTATCCGTCATCCTCTTCGGAGCCTGTCAGGAATTTTATAGACCTTGCGACAGAATCCTTTGAGTTGTACCACGGCTCCTCCTCGTAGCGGTAATCGAATTTCTTGCAAAACCAGCTTACGTCACCCGAGAGCGTGTCTATGTATTTTTCCTCTATCCCCTGTGCCACGTCAAAGAACTCGCGGAAGAGCTTTTTATCCATTTTCTTAGAGGCGTATTCGATAAGTGCCGTGTAGTGGGGGAGGCAGAAGTACGCGGGCTTATCAAATTTTCTGCGGAAATCGTTTTCATCCTTTTCGTAAAGATAAACCGTTGTCGATATGATGGCATCGAGATTTTTGTTTATCCTGCCGCAAACGTAGCAATCGTTGTTCAGCTTAGTTATCAGCGGCATGCTTTTCGTTGACGGATCCTTGAGCAGCGCACGCGCCGACACCTTTTTCTTGACCTCTGCGAGGTGGCTTTCAAGAATAAGACCCATACCGAGCATTCGTCGCCTTGTGAGCATCATACCGTAGTGCTTATTGCAAAAGCCCTGCGCGTTTGTTGCTATTCTTATGTCGGGCTCCATCATGGATGCACCGAGTATTATTTCCAGCTCGTTTGACTGTAACTCTCTGTACAGCTTACAGTATGGGCAGCCGACGGAGGCATCCGCCTCGCAGGCTTCAAAGGCTTCAAGCACGGGAATTGAAAAAATTTGTACCAAGGTAATGCTCCTTTCCGATAAAAGCTCTTGTAAACGCGGAAAATATATGTTAAAATAAATTATATATAGTGAGTCAACAATATTATACAATATGTTTTCCACATTTTCAAGAGGGAGATAAAAAATGTTTGAGAAAAAACACATTTATATTTTCGGCTCGGATGCAATTGCCGTATCTGGCCTCGGAGATTACTCTCTGCCGGATACCATGGAATGCGGTCAGTGCTTCCGCCACGTAAGGCTGACACCCGACGGTAGCGAATACGTGGAGTACATGACGGTGGCTTCCGGAAAGCTGATATTCGTAGGGCAGAGAAGCCGTAATGAGCTTATATTTTTCGGAGTGAGTGACGGGGAATTTGAAAATATATGCGTTCCTTATTTTGCGCTTGATGCCGATTACGGGCAGATACGTACCGATATCCTTGAAAATACCGACTCGGAGTTCTTGAAAAATGCGGCAGAGGAGGCATCGGGAATACGGATACTGCGCCAGGAGCCGTGGGAGGCACTGTTCTCATTTATCGTATCCCAGAACAATAACATACCGAGGATAAAGAAGATAATACGCTCGGTATGCTCGCAGTACGGAGAAAATCTTGCTGTGAAGGAGGGACTTTCGTCCTGCCCCATGGAGTGCGGAAAAAGAGATGCTTGCGGCTCAAAACTTGACACGGGTAGGTGCTCGGAGTGCGGAATTTGCTATTCGTTTCCGACCGCTGATGCGGTAAAGAACGCCCCCGAGCTGCTATTGCCGTCGCATCCGGGCTTCAGATATAAATATCTTGTCGATGCAGCAGAGCGTATCACCTCGGGTGAGGTTGATCTCGAAAATATCGCACGGGTAGGCACTTATGAAAACACCGTAACCGAGCTTATGAAGATAAAAGGGGTAGGGGAGAAGGTGGCATCCTGCGCTGCACTTTTTGCCTTTGGAAATCTTGAGGCGTTCCCGATAGACGTTTGGATGAGACGCGCTATAGATGAATATTTCGGCGGCGTGCTCGATCCGCTCTCGCTCGGTAAGTATGCTGGAGTTGCGCAGCAGTACATATTCCACTATATAAGAAAATTATCGGATATAGTTTGATAAAATCAAAGCGCTTATGCCGCGTAACGTGCAGCATAAGCGCTTTTTTGGGGCTATCTCTTGACCTCTTCCATAATGAAGGCCTCGAACATATCTCCCTCTTTGATGTCATTGAACTTACCGAGTCCGACACCGCACTCGTAACCGTCGGCTACCTCGCGTACGTCATCCTTGAAACGACGCAGTGAGGATATCTCATCCTCTGCGATGATAACACCGTCACGCACGATACGGATCTGTGCCGAGCGAGCGATCTTACCGTCCTTGACGTAGCAGCCCGCTATCGTTCCTACGTTGGGAACACGGATGGTCTGACGTACCTCGGCATGACCGAGAACTACTTCTTTATAGGTAGGAGCAAGCATACCCTTCATAGCCGCTTCGATTTCGTCTATGATCTCATAGATTATTCTGTGAGTACGGATATCAACGCTGTTTCTCTCTGCGGAATCAATAGCGTTCTTATCGGGGCGTACGCTGAAGCCTACGATAATTGCGTTAGATGCCGCTGCAAGCATAACGTCGGATTCGGTTATACCGCCGACAGCGCTGTGAATAACGCTGACCTTTACCTCTTCGTTCGAAAGCTTTACAAGAGATGCCTTAACCGCCTCGGCAGATCCTGCAACGTCAGCCTTAACGATTATATTGAGTGTCTTTACACCGTCGGAGATCTGGCTGAACAGCTCGTCAAGATTTACTCTTGCGTTTGCATTCAGTATCTCCTGTCTCTGCTTCTCGCGGCGTTCCTCTGCGAGAGCCTTAGCCATTCTCTCGTCCTCAACCGCGTTAAGCTCATCGCCTGCCTGCGGTACGTCGTCAAGACCGACTATTTCAACGGGAACCGATGGGCCTGCAACCTTTATTGCCTTGCCCTTATCGTCAATCATCGCACGCACTCTACCTACCGCATTACCTACGATAACGTAGTCACCCTGATGAAGTGTACCGTTCTGAACGAGGACTGTTGCAACAGGACCTCTTCCTCGGTCAAGCTTGGATTCTATAACGAGACCTCTTGCACGTTTCTTGGGATTTGCGCGAAGCTCCTTGACCTCCGCAACAAGCAGTACGTTTTCAAGAAGAGCTTCGATACCCATACCCGTGTGAGCGGAAACGGGAACGCAGATGACGTCACCGCCCCATTCCTCGGGAATCAGCTCATACTGCGTGAGCTGATTGAGAACGTTGTCGGGATTAGCCTGCGGCTTATCCATCTTGTTTATAGCTACGATAATATCTATACCTGCTGCCTTCGCGTGGCTGATCGCCTCAACCGTCTGCGGCATTACACCGTCATCCGCGGCAACTACAAGTATTGCAATGTCGGTAGACTTTGCACCGCGCATACGCATTGCGGTAAAAGCTTCGTGACCGGGGGTATCAAGGAACGTTATATCCTTATCCTGCGCCTTTACTCTGTAAGCGCCTATTGCCTGAGTAATACCGCCAGCCTCACCGCGTGTAACGTTGGTGTGTCTGATAGCGTCGAGTATTGAGGTCTTACCGTGGTCAACGTGACCCATAACGCAAACTACGGGTGCTCTCTCTATGAGGTCCTCGGCATTATCCTCTGCTTCGGTGAACAGCTTTTCTTCCTTGGTAACGATTATTTCCTTAGTTACCTTAGCACCGAACTCATCCGCGATTATTTCCGCAGTTGCAAAATCAACCGTATCGTTTATGGTCTTCATCTCGCCCATAAACATCAGCTTCTTCATGACCTCAGCGGAGGTCTTTTTAAGTCTTATAGCGAGCTCACCGACGGTTATCTCATCGGGAACTGTGATCTCAAGCTGCTTCTTTCTCGCCTTTTCGGCTTCGAGCCTCTTGATCTTTTCCTGCGCGGCTCTTTCCTTGTCACGTGCGCTCTTTGCGTTCTGACCCTTGTTGTCCTGCTTCTTCAGCTTCTGCTTCTGAGCCTTTGTATCGGTGCCGTTCGCGATAGCGTAGAACTGATCGTTATATCTCTCGTCATACTTGGAAAGGTTAACGTCCGATATACGTGTATCAACGACACGGGTCTTGGGCTGTGCATCCGAGCGGTAGTCCGAGGTGATGTTTACACCGCCCTTTACGTCCTTGCCTGCAACCGTTGGAGTGATAGTCTTGAACTGCTGCTTCTGTGCCTTTTCTCTCTTGGGAACTGCCTTATCGGTCTGCGCGGGAGCCGATGCTCCTGCTGCCTTTGCTCTTGCCTCTGCCGCCTGCTTTTGCTTCTCAAGTGCTGCAAGCTGTGCGGGCTTGGATACCGTTTCAGCGGCTTTCGCTGCGGGAGCTGTCTGTACCTTAGGCGTTTGTTGAACAGCGGGTCTGTCTGTCTTTTTATCTATGCCTTGCTGACCCTGAGGGCGTTTTGCATCGGTAGCTGCCGTGCCGGGGTGCTTGAAGCCCTCTGCCTGCCTGTTCATATTTTCTCTCTTCTTAGCAAACGGGTCGAAGCTTGCTCCGGAATAGGAGCCGCCGCGGTTTTGCTGTCCCTGCCCCCTCTGATCTCTTCTTTGACCCATATCGCCCTGGCGTCTGTCCTGAGTTGCTACGGGAGCGGAATTTTTGTCCTTGCCGCTACCCTGAGGACGCTGAGCGTTATTCTGCTGAGGTGCGAGGGGCTTTGCTGAGGAATTCTTCGCGGTCTTGTCCTGTCCGACGGGAGCCTTTACCTCTGCCGCCTCTGCGGGAGCCTTATGTATCTGCTCTGCCGCTGCGGGCTTGGTCTGCTCTGACTTGGGCTTGGTCTGCTCTGATTCGGGCTTGGTCTGTGCCGCTTTCACTTCATCCTCTGCCTTGACATCGGTACGCCTACGCGAGATCTTGGTCTGTCCCGAAAGATATGCATCAATATTACTTATCTGGTGAGCGCGCGTGATCTTCTGCATGAAGAGCTCAAATTCCTCGGCTTCCGCATTTCCGCCGCTCTTTTTTTCAACGCCAAGCTCCTTTGCGAAGATGGCAAGCACTTCCTTTGAGCTAAGGTTAAAATCCTTTGATATCTGCGAAATCTTAATAGATCCCCCTGCCATATAGTTCACCGGTTTCCCGAAGGAAACGTCCTTTCGTATTAGTTTCCGACTGATGAAGCTGCCTTTTCGATCTGCTCGGCAAAGCCTCTGTCCGCTATGCCGACGCAGGCGGGCGTATAGGTCTTACCGAGGTGAGCTCCAAGCTCGTCGGTTCTCATGTTTATCTGTACCGTTTTTATGCCGTAAAACTCGCACTTTGAAGAAATCTTCTTTCGTGTGCCCTCCGAGGCATCGGAGGCGACTGCAACAAGTAGGACAGAGCCTTTTTTCTTCATCGCCTTGCATACCATTTCCGTTCCTATGATAAGCTTTCCCGCTCTCATGGCGAAGCCGAGCATTCCGAGCAATCTTTGATTTTTCTCCATCAGATGCAAAGCTCCCTTTCAAGCCTGTCGTAAATATCCTCGGAGATAGTACATTCGAGTGAGCGCTCAAGCCTTGCGGCTTTTTTTGCCTTTTTGAGACACGCTGCGTTTTTACAAAGATAAGCGCCTCTGCCCGAAAGCTTGCCTGTGAGGTCAAGAAATATCTGCCCCTCGGGAGATCTGACCACTCGGACAAGAGTACTTTTAGGGAAGTGCTCACCGCACCCGGTACATTTTCTGGTGGGCAAGTGCTTCGCTTGCTTTTCGTTCATCCTTATGCCTTTATGTCTATCTTACAGCCGGTAAGTCTTGCTGCAAGCTTTGCGTTCTGACCCTCTTTACCGATAGCAAGGGAAAGCTGATCGGGAGCAACGGTAACGCGGAAGGAACGCTCGTTTTCCGCTTCAACGGAAATTACCTTAGCGGGTGCGAGTGCTTCCGCAACGTATACGGAAAGCTCATCGTTGTACTTGATTATATCGATCTTTTCGTTTCCGAGCTCGCTTAATATCGAGGAAATTCTCATTCCGTTTTTACCTATGCATGAGCCGATAGCATCAACGTTCTCGTCCTGCGAGAACACGGAAATCTTCGTGCGGCTGCCAGCCTCACGCGATATGCCCTTTATAACTATCGTTCCGTCCTGTATCTCGGGAATTTCAAGCTCAAACAGTCTCTTTACAAAATTGGGATGTACTCTTGAAAGAGTAACGATAGGTCCTCTTGTCTCTCCACTCTTTACTTCGGAGATGAATACCTTTATTCTGTCACCGACCTCACGTATCTCACCGGGGATCTGCTCACCCTTGAGAAGAGTTGCATAGCCAGTTCCGGTATCGAGGATAAGGTTTCCGTTCGTCATGTCTACCTTATCAACGATAGCTGTAATGATCTCTTCCTTTTTGTCTTCATATTCGCGGGTCTGTCTTTCTCTCTCGGCATCGCGGATAGCCTGTATTATCATCTGCTTACCTGCCTGAGCGGAAAGGCGGCGGAAATTCTTTGTTTTAAGCTCTGTTTCTACCGTTCCGCCGAGCTTGTTGCGGCGGCTGAGAGCCTTTGCCTCACTGAGTGAGATCTCGGTATAGTGATCGAAAACCTCACCGTCCGGCACTACTGTGCGCTGCTGGAAAACTCTGAAATCTGCCTTAACGGGGTCGAGCTGAACTCTGATAACCGTTGAAGCACCGACTTCCTTTTGGCAAGCCTTTGTAAGTGCCGCTTCTATTTTGGCTATCATGTACTCCTTGGGGATGCCCTTTTCTTTTTCGATCAGATCAAGGGCGCTGAAGAAATCTGCGTTCATTTTTTCTTTTACCTCGTAATTATTCCCTTACGATTCCTTTCTTTATACAATAAATATTTTATTAATCGAAATAAATTGTTTTGATCTTGGAAATTTCGCTTCTTTCAAGATCGTATTCGGCATCCTCGGCAACAATTTTTACTATGCCACCCTCAAATGAGGTTAGTATGCCGACTGCGGATTTGATACCGTCCTTGGGAGCGAAGAGCTTTACCTCTACCTTTTCTCCGATAGATGATATGATGTGCTCATCCGTGCGCAGCTCTCTTTCCGCTCCGGGGGAAGAGACCTCAAGATAATAGAAGCCCTCAATAGGATCGATCTCGTCAAGTATCGGGTCTATAGCTCTGTGCACTCGCTCGCAATCCTGAATATCGATGCCCTCATCCTTATCAATGGTGATCTCAAGATGATAATCCGCGCCTATCTTTGAATAGGTAATATCCCAAATGCGATAACCCAGCTCGGATACCGTAGGCTCTATAGCCTCTCTTACCGTTTCTCTGATGCTTTTTTTCATATCAAACTCCATTCTGTCGCCTTTGGGCGACCGCACAAATGCTTAACGAAATTCTCGATACGTTATACGTCAAAATGGGATCGGGACCCATTTTGAGAGAATTTCATCGCGTGAATAACCTGATGTCAGGAATTGGTATGAGGTAACTTTCACGCTAACCTCTCTTTGCGCTATGACGGGAGCATCGCGCTTTTTACAACAAATGAAGAGTGACCCCAAAAGGCCACTCTCCTTGTATCATGTATTTTCATATACATTATATCATATATTTTTCAAAAAGCAATAGCTTTTTCAAAAAAACTTCGGTTTTTTAAGAAATTTTTTCGAATATACTCTGTATACGTATACTCTGTATACGGCGGTTTATCAAAGCTCGTCGGGATTGTATCCGTCAAGAAGCAGCGAGCACAGCTTGCGCTTCTTCTTTATGAGCTTCCTTTTGCCGCTGAGCTTGGCAAATTCGCTGACAGCTCTTTCGAGATCCTCGGTTATATCCGCTTTCGTTTGCTCAAGTCTCAGTATTTCAGCGTCTCTTTCACCGAAATTTATATCATATACGCCGAGATTTTGTTTTTTAGCCATTTCGTCACCCTCCTTAATTATTTACCGAATGGCAGATAAGGCGAGATAAACTGCATTACCCAAGCCCAGATCGGAGCTCTGAATATATAGATCGCAACACCGGCTCCTACGAGAAGCAGCAACACAACGAGCCAGATCATCTGCTTTTTAGGGCTGGGTGTCCTTGCGGAACGCTTGCCGTTTTTATTTATTCCGTATTTTATATCGCTGTTTGCGTGCTTGATGCTCTTGTTAGTCTCGTTTATCTCACTTATCAGCAGTTTGCGTGCGCTTCCGCGAGGCTTCTCGTGCTTCAGGCGATATCGGCACTCGGCAAGATAGCCCGTAAGCTCAATATTCTTATTCATTGCATCGTATACCTTCTGCTTTTCCTGAAGCGATACTCTGAATTTAGATACCGTACGGTAATTTCTGCCCTGCTTTCTGAATGCGCGCTTTACCTCGGAGAGCCTGTATTCCGCGAGCTTGGTACGGTAGCTCTTGCGTCCACGCTTTCCGCGCTTCAGGTTTTCCTCTGCATACATCGAATCGAGCTTCATGTTTATCTCGTCTCTTTCAATAAGCAGATTTTCAATGCGCTCTTTAAGCTCTGTTAATCTGTCTGTCTTGGACTTGGACGAGGTCTTGATCTTGGATATATCGGTGTTGACGATTTCGAGATAACGCGCGTTGTCTTTGCGCCTTGCACTTATAACGGCATGCGAGCCGCGCTTCATTGCACGGAGCTTGTCATTTTCCTCGTTAAGCCGTCTCTTATCCTTTTTCTTCTGCTCGCCGTATCTGTATTCGCTAAGCTCTATGCTGCGGCTGTATCTGTCGGTACGGTAGTCTATCTTGTCCTCAAGCGTACGGATATCGTTCTTCATGTGCGTCTTGGTGATAATGGGCTTACCGCTGCCCTCATCCGACTTTTTCTTTTCCGTGGGGCGGCTCTTTCGCTCACGGTCTGCCTCTTCTCTCAAAACGCGCTCTCTTTCCGCATTTTCCTCGGCCTTTGTGTTACGTCTCGGAGCTGCGGCTTTTTCTTCGTCGGGCTTATCGGGGAACTCAACCGTGCGTATGGACTCCACGTCCTTGCCCGCGGCAATATCCTTGGCAAGCTTTGTGGAAAGGGTAGAGGTAGGTGTGCCCGTAAGATCATGCCACTTCTTCGTATCGCGGTTGTAGTCCTTGATAGCGGCGGTGAGCTTATCCGAGTATCTCTTCATATATTTTGAGATGCCCGTGACAAGCGTGCATCGGTAGGTCTCAACGTAGCTGTCAAGCAGCTCAACCTCGGTATCGATGCAGTCCTTGAGGTTTACGAGAGCTGCGTCTCCCTTGCCTCTCTTAAATTTACGTCTTGAGTTGTCTGCAGCGCGTTTGAGCTTTCTTTCCTTGCTGTCGATGCGGTTGAGATAGTTCACGAGATCTCGCTCGCTCATTGCGCCTACTTCATTTTTTTCCGAGGTACGCTTTGCCTCACCGAGCAGATCGTCACGCTCGGTACCGGTATTCTTGCCCGAGGCGCGTGTTGCGCCCGAAACCGTTTTGTCGGCTACATTAACGGCTACGGTAGAGGGTACTTCCTCTCCATTTTCTATGAGCTTTGCTGCACCCTTGGGGAAGAGCATAACGGGGGTATCGGTAAGCGCTCTCCAGGTTTCAAGATCCGAATTGTATTCTGCGGTGAGAGTGTCTATCTTGCCGCAATATTTTTTCTTGTTCTTCTTGTCAGACGCCGCGATTATGTATCTGTAATCGGTGAGGTAGCTTTCAAGAAGCTCGGCTTCCTTATCGATGCAGGGCTTAAGATGCTTTGCAAGCTCGGAATTCTTGGCATTCTTCTGCTTTTTGCGAAGCTTGTTTATATCGCTTCTGAGCTTTCTTTCTGTGCTGTCCTGCTTTCCGAGGAAGCTGTTAAGGTCCTTTTTCGAAAGGCTTTCAATTCCTGCCTGACCCGTCAGCTTATCGGCTGTATCGGATATGGCACTCGCTTCGTCGGTTTTCTTTGCGTTCGGCTTTGCGGTCTGCTCCGCCTTGTCGGGCAGATAAACAGTCGGGATAGGCGCGATCTCCTTACCGTCCTTTATATCGGCGGCAATTGTCTCTGACACTGTATCACATTCGGTACCCGTAAGCTCCTGCCATGCGCGAAGATCGGTGTTGAGGTCCTTTGTGAGAGACTTGATCTTCTTTTGATAGACGTTCGAGTATTTTTTCTGCTGAGCGTCAAGCGCGTGCCTGTAAGACGTGATATAGCTCTCAAGCAGCTTGCTCTGAAGTCCGATAAGATCGTACAAAGGAGCAGATACGTCCTTTGATTTGTTTTTAGCTTTCTTGTACTTGCTTCTGGTACTGTTAATACGGCTGACGAGCTTTCTGTCCTTGCTGTCAACACGGTTGAGGTAGCGTATCAGCTCGCTTTTGCTGAGAGTAGCTACGTCGGTATTGAGCGAATCCTCGGCACCCTGCTTTTCGAGAGCTTCGCGCTCGTTTTCTTCTTTTGTACCGTTCTCGGTGAGCTTCAGCTCCGAGCTTCTGGTTTCATAATGCAGAATGGAGCTTTCAAGCTCTTCGCGCTTCTGCGTATGTGCGCGCTCCAGCTCTTCAAGCTTTTTGTTCAGCTCATCGATCTCGCGGCGATACTCGGCCTCTTTTACCTCAAACTCGGTTTCAAGCATGGCGCGTTTTGCCTGCTGCTCCTTTTCGGTAAGATGAGCTATCTCCTCACGGTTCTTTTCCTCTGCGAGTCTCAGCTCCTCTTCAAGCCTTGTCTTTTCTTCAAGAAGCTTTGATATCTTTGCGTCGTCGGCAGCTGCCTCACTTGCCTGAGCCGCCGTTACGGCAGCGGAGGTTGCCACGGCTGCTGCGGTAGCGGCTGACTTGCTCTCACCGTCGGTGGCAGCTTTCGCAATGGGCGCGGCGTTTTTCTTTCCGCTGTTATCGGCATCCTGCCCATAGTTGAACATGCCGCCCGCATCGTATCTGTATTCTGACTCTTGTTTGGCTTTTTTGTTTTTCTTGCCGCGCCTGCCCTTGGGGTCGGCCTCCTCTTTTTCCTCCTCTTCACCGAATATGATGCCGCCCTCGGAAGTTCTGTATTTTTCCAAAGCTTCGCTGTTGCTCTTTTTCTTTTCCTCGTAATCGTCACCGAAATCGGTGTCCTTTGTCATCATATCGTAGGTGCTGGTGCTGAAAAGATAAGTCGCTCCGACGGGAGTATTCTGAGCTGCATTATCCTCACGCACGGTCTGCGCGGTGTCCGTCGGCTTTTTCTGCTGATCTCTGCATATATCCGCCGCTATGGCAGCTGCGGTCTTTTCAGCGGTGTCGGCTACAGGTGTCTCGGATGCCTCTTCGGTCACGTCAAAAGGCTCATCCTCAGCGCCTGTTACGGCATCTATGGAAATAAGGAAATCGTCCTCATCCGAAGAGACTGTGTCGATAGTCTCGTCACTGTCGGATGCGGTATCCGTTTTACTTTCCGCACCGTTGCCGCTGATGCCGAGTATGTAGTCCTGAGTGATCACAGGTGTCACAACGTCGGTTGCCGTGGATTTATCGGTGCTCGCTGCGGGCTCCTCCTCGGCCTTAGGCTCGTTTTTCTGTGCAAGCCTTTCGGTAATAGCCGCAAGAAGTGCTTCCGAGTGCAGCGTTTCCGCCTCCGCCGTCGGTTCGGTCAGAGCTGCATTCGCTTCCGCTTCAGCTATGCGGCGAGCCTCTGCTGCCGCTTCCTCGTATCCGTCACTTCCTGGGAACAGCTCAATACCGTCTGCTGTGACTATGATAGGTCCGCGAGCCTCCTTTGAGCCTTCGAGGCTGCGCAAAAGTGCTTCGGCAGCTTCTGCCTCCGCCTTGCTTCTTGCTTCCTGCCTCTTCTTTTCAAGCTCCTCGGCTGCCTTTTCTATTTCCTTTACTCTGTCGGAGGTCATCTCCACAAGTGAGTCTGACTCGGCATTTCTCTTTTCCGCCTCGGCCAGCCCCTCGCGCATAGCACTCTCACGTGCGGCTTCCTCAGCCTCACGTCTTTGGCGCTCCTCCTCCGCCTTTCGCTGTGCAGCACGTCTGTTAGCGGCAAGAGCCTCGTTTCTCGCCTTTTGCTCGCGCAGCTTCTTTCTGTAGTTTTCGGCGTACTCAAGCTCGGCTTGCTTTTTGCGCATGAGAGCTTGATTTTTACGCTCCTCGTCAAGGCGTTGCTTTTCCTCGGAATCCAGCCTATCCTTTTCTGCCTTTTCCTTTGCAAGCCTGTTTTTGCGCTCTTCCTCGCGGCGCACCTTTGCGCCGGCATCGGCATCGCTCAGAGTCTTTGCCGCAGAGCTGAGCTTATCGGCAATAGACTGATTATTGCCGCCATCCGTGGTGCTGCTTCCGTTTTTGATTTCGTCGCTCATATTATCCTCCATCTCGCTCCATGCGCGTTGGTACGCTACTTCGGGAGTGTTAAGTTTCTTTAAAATGTTTCAAAAGGTAATTAAGTATTTCTCGTCTCAGAACTATGCCGATAAAGCATCCTCTGTCATCCACTATCGGCACGAAATTGTGTTCCTTTACGCTCTCGATAAGCTCGCCGAGCGAGGTGCTGTGTAATAGCGGCTTTGAGTATGAGGTATTAAGTATCTCGGTTACGGCAACGTCCTCTGCCATTACCTTATCAAAGCTTTCGTTTTTGAGAAAATAATTGAATATATCGTCGTTGCGCAGTGTTCCTATGTATTTTCCGTCATCATCAAGAACGGGTATTGCCGTGTATCGGTGAAAGCTCATTTTTTCAAGAGCCTGCCTGACCGTGCTTCGGTGGTTTATGTATTCCACAAGGCTTTTGGGGATCATAAAGCGAAGTATGCTTTTTTTCATTCCGACAATCCTTTCGGGAGTATTTTCAACCGCAAAGCGCGGTGCCTATGACCGTTGCAAAACGAGCCAGCTCCGGGATAGAAAATTTAAGTCCCTCCGCTTCGTACATGCCGTTGAACTGAACGAATTTTTTGTGGCAGAAATCAAGCCCTGTCAGATTTCCCGTCAGTACAATATCTTTGACACCTGCCGAACGCGCACCGAAAACGGCAATCATGCCCACGGTTTCAAGCACCATGTTGAGAAGTCCCGCGGCAATATCCTCTTTTGTTGCAATATCGCTTACGTTGCCGAAGTTAGCCGCCGTCAAGTCACGCGAAAGCTCGGTGAGGGAATTTTGTGCAGTTATGTCGCTGATACGTAGATCTATGTTAGAAAGCTCACCGATGCTTGCCATTTCCGTGATATGATCTATCTCATCTACCTGCATCAGCAGCCGCGACAGCCCCATAAGAGTTCCGCCGCCGACACCGGTGCCGCCGAGGTAATTCATATCACCGCCTGCCTTTGCATGCACAAGCGCTGTGCCTGTACCCATGCTTACGCAAAGTGCGGAGTCAAGTCCGGAGAGGTAAAGTCCACCGAGGCCGATGCTCCTGAATTCGGGTACCTTGTAGCAGTTCAGACCGTAGAGCCCGCGTGAAAGGTATGATGAGCCGACTCCCGTCATCATTACCTTGTCTATCTCGGAGAGGGCAATCAAGTTTTCATCCGTGAATTTGCCGAATGCTCCGTAGATAGAGGTTATCGGGTCGTTTGCTTTTACAAACTGCGGTTTGATAAGCTCTCTTTTGCTTTTTTCATTTCTGAAGCCCACTATTTTAGTCGTGCTTCCGCCAACGTCTATTCCGATAACCACACTCATCGTGCAAGCTCCTTTCCAAATAGCAGTACGTCATTGTTGCTGACCGTCCGCAGGCTTATGCTTTTGTATTATGCTTTCAAAGGAAAGCCCGTATTTGTCGGCAATATCCTTGGCGTAGGATTTACCGTCGGGTTTTGCTCTGATTATCTTGAAGGAGCGACGCCCATCCTCTATACCCGCAACCAGCGTGTCAAGACGTATGCCGCCGCGCTGCTGCGATTTTTGGTTGATCTCGGGAACTCCCGCTGCAAGCTCGTGTAGGTGAGTTGAGAATATGCCGCGCGTTTTCATGACCGCAAAGGCGGTGAGTATTTCCGAGGCTATATAGGTCGCCTCGTATGCACCTGTGGACGAGAGGGATTCATCGAGCAGTATCAGACTGTCCTCAGTGACCTCATCGAATATCTCGCGCAGTCTTGCACATTCCTCACCGAGCCTACCCTTATCTATCGTATCGTCAGCCCCCTCGGGGAAGTGGGTGAATATAGCATCGGTTACAGATATTTCGGCACTCTCTGCGGGAACGGGCAAACCGAGCATGGTAAACGCCTCAGCTGCACCTACGGCTACGGTTATTACCGATTTTCCACCGCGATTGGGGCCTGTTAAAACGTATATTCTCGCATTGTCATCAAATTCAAAATCATTAGTTACTATCTCATCGTCTATAGCGAGCGCGACTCTCGGATTGAAAAGCCCCTTTGTGCTGAATTTCTTTTCGCACGCAGGGTATACCTCGGGCATCACCATTGTACAGCCCGGGTGTGCCGAGAGCTTGGCGGTAAGCTCCGATGCCTTGGAAATGAATTCTATTTCGGGTAAGAGTCTCAAAAGAAAATCGGTATTGTCAAGCACGTATTCACCGACGATATTTCTCCATCCTTTGATAGATGAACGGAATACGTCTTCTATCGCGGAGTGGAATGCGGCAACAAGAGCCTCGCGCTTGTTATCGCTCTGACCCTTTCCGAGCGGTGAAAGCTCTGCAATACACGTCTGTGCATCGTTTCTGAAAGAAAGACGAAGAATTTTATCGAGCGCCTTACCGGATTTGAATTGCTCTGAATTTACCGATATAACGCCTGCGGAGCACGGGCGCAGCTCTCTGTCAAGATTAACGCCTATCGTAACGCTCTTTACCTCATGTACTCTTGATGCAAGCGCGGAGAGCTTTTTGTTCAGCTCAGCGTAATATTCGGAATTTGCAAGCTCAAGGATAAAATCGCAAAGTGTGCGGAACGCAGGGCTGCTTATTTTGTCTTTGACCGGCTCAAAGCCGCTCCTCAGCATATCTATGCAGCTTACGTAAAGCTCTATTTCGGTGATGCTGTACAGATAAGAGTCACCCGAGCCCGTGCTCTCCTTGTCGAGCCGCCTCAGCTCCTGGATATCGTCAAGTATAGGGTGCACGGCACAGAGAGTGTCGTTGATCTCGGGAATGGCAAGCATATCCGAAACGGTCTTTTGCCGATATTTTATCACCTCGATATCTGAGGTGAAGAAATCGCCCAGGGAGCTGTTTTTTAGATTGAAAAGCTCGGTCAGCCCAAGCTCGTCGCACACAGCGTCGCTTATATTAGGCAGATTATCCCGATATGAGTGGAAAATCTGCGATTTTTCGTCGGGGTACAAAAGGCTGATATATCTTTCTTCCATTTGAGTTCTCCTGTAATGAGGGTTGCTAAAAGCTTTATAGGTGTATTTTACCATACATTTTTACTTTTTTCAAGAGTTTAAGCTACAAAAATATAAAAATAAACGAATTGTAAATTGTAGTTTACAAAATCAGCCGCAATTCGCAAAAAGAAATGAGAATAGACTCTTGGGGCGAACGGATTTAGAGCGAAAATTCTTGGCTGACGAGCGAGAAGCGTACAAAGGTACGCTGAGCGAGAAAACGAGGATAGAATAAAAACTCAAATAAAAACGAAGAAAACCATAGGTTTTCCGCCTTAATTTTTTGAAATTTGCATAATATTCGGTTGCGCTTAATGCGATAGCCCCGTGCCGGGTCAGTTTACAAAAACGGTTTCTCCCGGCTTTACGCTGAGAGTTTTACCGTCGATAAACATGAATACCTCTTTCAGAGTGGGATTGTATATCCTTCTTCCGTCTGCACTTGTTACAAGCGAGTTGTACGCTTCTATGTACTCGTATATTTCAATGTTTGTCGCGTACCATATATCGTCCTTGCCCGCAACCGTCTTGCAGAAATCCTCTATCACGTTCCAGTTGTCGTTGTTGTTAAACTCATAGCTGTGTCCCCAAAGATAGAAGAGCCGCGGATACGCACGGGTGAGATAAAGATCCTTTTCCGAGATGGAAACGAATTCCTCAGCCCATTTCATGAGATTGGGATTGGCATGGTGCGCGGTGGGCATCCAAGCGTAAAAATCGCTTGGCAGAGCAAAACTGTTATTATCTCCCGCAAGAGTTCTGGCATATACTATTCCGAGATCCTTGAGATAGCCTCGGATGGTCTCGTAGCTGTTACCCGTGTGAATTTTTGTGATGCCGGAGTCGGGATAAGCAAGACCGCGAACTATCATGCCGAAGGTGTTTTCCATTTCGATGCGGCAATCGAGTATGTCTTTTATCGCGAGAGTCGAATTTGCAATACCCGGAGCCATGTGATGCTTGCCGTGTACGGCAACCTCGTGCCCCGTGTTGATAAGATGCTCGCGTATTTCGTCCGCAGAGAGCTTGTTCGGATTAGCAGAAGTTGGCAGATTGCCGCTGTTTATGTTAAAGGTGCATTTTATTCCGTAGCCGTTAATTATTTCGGCAAGTCTGATATCAGCTCTGACACCGTCATCATAGCTTAGTGTCAATGCTTTCAGCTTTCCTTCGGGAAAACGTAAAAATTTGTATCTCATGGCGTATTCTCCTTTATGAGTGTCAGGTCGGCATTCGGGTACAGACCGCTTTTGTGCTGTGAGCCGCCTGTAAGTAAATTTTATCACCCCACCGAGTTAAAGTCAAGTATATCTTTACGAAAAAAACTTGACAAACCGTGATTTTTGATATATCCTAGAGTTGGAGGTTTAACTATGAAAAATTTGAACGTTTACATAAAGTTGCTTTTGACGGCAACTGCCGTTTTACTCGTTTTATGCCTTGTCGGCTGTAATGTCGTTATACCCGGCATAGAAATTCCGACAGGCACCGATAATCCTACCGATGGGGCTGGTACGGGAAATTCCGACGGTACAGAAGATACACCCGGCACTGATACAACTCCTGACGGTGGAGATACCGTCGGCGGCGCGGAGGATACGGATGCCGACAGCGGCACCCAAGTGGGCGGCAAAGATGAAGCCGATGACCCCGATGCGGATGACACGTCGGGCGGTACAGACTCACATACGTGCAGCTATGAGTCGGTCTTATATGTAGCACCGAGCTGCGAAACGGACGGCAGGGAAGAGCTCCGCTGCTCCTGCGGAAAAGAGCGTACGGATATACTTCCCGCGTCGCATACGACGGACACGGTACAGGGGAAAGCGGCTACCTGCCGTGAGGCGGGATATACCGAGAGCGTTGTGTGCGGAGAATGCGGCGTGGTCATAACGGCGAGCACCGAGCTGCCGATACTTCCTCACACAGAGGTGACGGATCCTGCGGTACCCGCTACCGAGACCGCACCCGCAATAACCGAGGGAAAGCATTGCTCGGTATGCGGATACGTTATAGTAAAGCAGCAATACGTATTTTCGAACGAATACAGCACACCCGAAAATTATGACGGAAGCTATGCTTACGAAAGCTTGCTCATGAAGGATAACGGAGCTAGGCTTGCCGAGCTTTATATGCGAATTGACGAGGAGGCCGATCGCTTCCACTCCTCAGGTGAAAGTATCGCGTCGGGGGCTAACTTTGTAGTTGCGGCTGTCAATTATTCCGATCTCGGAATAAGCAGTGACGATGCACTTGCGGTCTGGTCGGCATACCGCGCCGATCATCCGCTATACTATTGGATATCATCCTCGCTTTCATACTCAACCCGTGCTATCAATCTGTACGCCTATGAAGAATATGCAGACGGTGAGGTAAGAAATTCTTACAATGCGAGAATATACGAAAAGGTAGAGGAGCTGGTTTCCTCGGTATCCGCAGCGAGCTCATATATGACCACGCTTGCCTTCCACGATTACATAATAAGCAATGCGGCGTATGCTTACGAGTCCGACGGTGTGACTCCCTCCGACGACCCTTATGCGCATAATATCATCGGAGTTCTTGACACGGGGGCAGGGGTTTGCGAGTCCTACGCCAAGGCATTTCAGCTTTTGCTTAATTTCTGCAATATAGAAAACATCTTCGTTTCGGGCAATGCGGGCGGCCCGCATGCATGGAATCTTGTAAGGCTTGATGACGGAGAGTGGTATTGGTATGACTTGACTTGGGATGATACTCCCGATTTTATGTGGGGAGTATCGTACAGATATTTCTGCGTTACCGATGATGCGGATCTTTCCGGAAGTGACGGACCGTGGATTTCGGGAGCCGAGAGCTTTGCCGTTTCTCATGTTCCGTATTCGGGAATTGACACGGGTATAGACTATACATACGCTCTTCCCTCGCGCTCCGAGACCGATTTTACGGCTGCCGATGCACTGTTGCGCGATACGTTTACGGTATCGGGACTCACGTACGCGATATCTGGCTACGGTACCGCTCAGCTCACTTCTATCGGTAATGCCGCTGAGATAATAATTCCCGAGACTGTTGAATACCTCGGTGCGATCTATTCGGTTACGTCTGTAGGAATTATCAAGGACGGGTTCTTTAAGACCGGCAGCATTGCATACGACTATGCAGCGGAAAAAGATAACTTCGGCACCGAGTATATCAAGATACCGAAGAGCGTCGTATTTATATGGGATGACGCCCTGAATATCGACACTCTTGAAAATATAGAGGTTGATGCGGAGAATGCATATTTCACGTCTGTCGACGGAGTGCTGTTCACAAAGGATATGTACACCCTGATAAAATATCCCTCGGCAAAGGCGGGCACCTCATACACCTTGCCCGACGAGACGGTGCAGATAGCGGCAGGCGCGTTCTCGAAATTCTATTACAATCTGAACCTCTCTCTTACGTCGATAACGCTCGGTAAAAATACCTCCACCGCAGGCGCGGCAAACTACGGCTACGGATATACGTCTACCTATGAGCACGGCAATTTTGTCGATGGCGAGTGGAATAATATACGCAGCTATCTTTCGGGCTTTGCCGTTATCTACAAGAAGAACGGTCAGATTTTAATATAAACGAGGTCATAAGTAAAAATAAGGTCGAGGCACTGAGAAATGCTTCGACCTTGTTTCGTTTGCGCTTATGCCGAAATTGAAAAATCCGATTATTACTGTCAATCGCTTATAACGTAATTATCTAAAAGTTGTAAATAATTATCTATATTATTGACAAATTACGCGCAGGATGTTATATTGAATATATCAAGGAAGAGGTACGGTATGGCAATACAGCATATAAAGAACCGAACGGTGCGAATAACGCAGGGCGGCTTTGCGGTGCTTGGAGAAAAGTGGCGTGATACGGGCGTTCTGCTTGAGGACAGCAAGCTGTTTTATATAACGGACGGTGAAATCATCATAAAAATAGACAAACGCGAAATACTTTGCAAGAGAGGTGACATGGTGCTTATCCCGGCAGGAGTACGCCATGATTATTACCTCTCGGAGCTTGGTTCGGCAAAAAAAATGTGGTTTCATTTTTCAACAGAGGATGAGGGCGGCAGTATTTTTCGCAGATATGAGATGCCGTACCGCATAGAGGTCCCGAGCCGTGACAGGGATCGTATACTGTCGCTCTTTGCTATAGCTGTCAGGAGCAACGGAGTAAGTGAGAGCTATGAGCTGCGGTGCTTTGCAGCCGTATGCGAGCTTGTATTTTATTACATAGAAAATTCAAATGCCGGAATAAAGGCGGATAAGGAAAGCGATATCGGATACGTTGTCAGATATATAAATGAAAATCTTTCAGCCGAGCATTCGCTTGCCTCGCTCGCTCAGCTGGCATGCCTGTCCCCCAATTATTTCGTACGCAAATTTCGCAGGGAATTCGGTATGTCACCCTTGAAATACGTAACTATGGCGAGAATTGAGAGGGCAAAGGCATTGATTAGCGGCTCGGATATGCCGATATATGACGTAATGGTTGCGGTAGGATTTACGGATGCCGCACATTTTTCAAAGGTATTCAAAGCGCATACCGGCTATTCGCCGAGAAGCTTCCGCAAGGTATTTGTGAGTGGAATATAACAGTTTAATAAAAACACGGGCATAGAGTCATTCTTTCACTGTCCGAAATAAAGGAGATAAAATATGAATAATTTACCGTCACGTCAGGTACACCTTGACTTCCACACGAGCGAGTGCATTGACGGCATCGGCTCGAAATTTGACAAGGTACAATTTCAGAATTGCTTGAAAAAGGGGCACGTAAACTCAATAACCCTTTTTGCAAAATGCCATCACGGCTGGAGCTATTTTCCCTCCGAGGTAACTCCCATGCACCCCGGGCTTCACGGCTTCGATCTGCTTTCCGCACAGCTCGATGCCTGCCGCGAGATAGGCGTTGCCGCTCCGATATACATATCGGCAGGATATGACGTAAGATATTACGTAGAGCATCCCGAGCATGCAAGGCTTGCTTCACGTAAGGACAGATTTCCGCTTGTATACGAGAATAACGGGCACAAGTTCGCGGTTGACGATAATCCGCGCTTTAAGATGATATGCCTTAACTCTCCCTACCTTGATTACCTTGAAGCAGAGGTAAGAGAAACGGTTGAAAGGTTCGACCCGTGCGGAGTTTTCCTTGATATAGTATCTCCCTCAAATTGCCGCTGCTTCTGCCCCCGTTGCCGCAATTCCGTAATAGAAATGGGGCTTGATGAGAGCGACGACAGAAACTACGAAAAGCTTGCTGAGATCACCTACAAAAAATACTACGACAGAATAAACGCTGCAGCAAGATCAAAAAATCCGAACGTGCGTATATTCCACAACGGTGGACATATAACCGTCGGCAGGCGCGATCTTGCTTATGCAAATACGCATCTTGAGCTTGAAAGTCTGCCCACGGGCGGTTGGGGCTACGATCATTTCCCCCGCTCGGTAAGATATGCCGCACAGCTTGGTGTGGAATATCTCGGAATGACGGGTAAATTCCACCTTTCATGGGGCGAGTTCGGCGGCTTCAAGCATCCGAATGCGCTAAGATATGAGGTTGCGCTTTCCTTAGCAAACGGTGCGAAATGCTCTGTTGGAGATCAGATGCACCCCTACGGCTTCCTTGACGATGCTACCTATGAGCTCATAGGAAAGGCGTATGCAGAGGTCGAAGCGGTAGAGGAATACTGCTATGATATTTCTCCCGTCTCGGACGTTGCCATACTTTCGGTCGAGGGCGTGTACGGAAATAAGAGACGTAGCGATGCCTCCGATACGGGCGCGAACAGAATAATGCTTGAGGGCAAATATCTTTACGATATAATCGATGCCGAGTGTTCGTTTGACAAATATAAGCTTATCATACTGCCCGATAAAATAACCGTAGGTGCCGAGCTTAAAGAGAAGCTTGAGCTTTACGTCAGAGGCGGCGGCAAGCTGCTTTGCTCGGGCATATCGGGAACGGATGAGAACGGAGAGCTGGTATTCGACTTCGGTGTAAAGCATCTCGGAGTGAACAAATTCTGCCCGACCTATTATCATCCGGAGTACAGTGCCTTGGGTCTTACTCCCTCAAATTACGTATTCTACAGCAAGAATTATCAGACACAGATCACCGACCCCGAGGCAAAGGTATTGGGATATTCGAAAAATTCATTCTTCAACCGATCGGCTGAGCGTTATTGCTCGCACAAGCATACACCCTTCGTTGCGGAAAACAACGCTCCGGGCGTTGTTATAGGAAAATGCGGTGCTTACATAGCGTGGGATATTTTTGCCGAGTACGCAGAGGTGGGCAGCTATATACTGAAGGAGACTGTGATAAAGGTCATAGACGAGCTGCTTGCCGATAAAAAGACCTTGGTGACTAATCTGCCCGCTCAAGGTATCGTAACGCTCAACGAACAGCCCCGTGAGCACAGATACGTTCTGCACATGCTTTATGCTACGCCTATCAAGCGCGGAGCTGACGTTCAGATAATAGAGGATACTCTCCCGGTTCTTGATACCGAGTTTGAGATAAAGCTTCCCGAGGTTAAGTCAGTGACGCTTGTGCCCGAAAATAAGAGCATAGATTTCAAATACAGCGACGGTATCTGTCGCTTTGCAGTAGATAAATTCACATGTAAGCAGGTGGTAGTTATAGATCTTAAATGATTTTTCGCTTTTTGCGGCAAGGAGAAAATGTTATGAAATTTGCAACCAAGGAAGATTTGGAGCTCTTGGACGCGATAGCGGAAGAGAGAAAGAGAAAAATACTTAATGCTAAAGACACCCTCGATATTAAAGGCAGAATATATTACGTTTCCGAGTCGGGAAGTGATGATAATGACGGTCTTACCCCCGAAACCGCATGGAAAACGACTGCACGCGTGTCAGAAGCCGAGCTCGCAGAGGGTGACGGAGTTCTTTTCCGACGTGGGGATCTGTTCAGAGGTACGGTATATACCAAGCCGTCGGTTACTTACGGAGCCTTTGGTGAGGGAGAGAAGCCGAGAATATATTCATGGGATAAGGATCTTGCCGATCCCGCACTGTGGCAGGAATACGATACCGAGCATCATATATGGAAACTCAGGGATAAAATTCTTGACTGCGGCACACTCGTTTTTAACGGTGGAGAATATCATTCATTGAAGCACATCCCGTCCTACATAGGCGGAAGATTTGTTTGCCGTGACGATGAGACGAGAGTTTTCGACATGGCGCGCGAGATGACGGCAGACCTTGATATATACTGGTATTTCGTTGATAAAATGACGACGTTGCCTACCTTGAAAAACGGAAAGCCTTATTCCGAAATGGAGGATGCGGAAAACGTCGGTGATATCGGTTCTGACAATTTTCCCGTTCCCGATCCGGTAGATGCTATGGGCGACCTTTATCTCAGATGCGACAGAGGAAATCCCGGTGAGGTGTTCAATTCTATTGAGGCGGTTTCGAGACGCTTTGGATTTGTCGTTGGCGAGAATAACAACGTCAGGATAGATAATATCTGTTTGAGATATATAGGCTGTCACGGAGTTGCCGCAACGGGAAAACGAAACACGGGTCTACACGTTTCGAATTGCGAGATAGGTTGGGTAGGCGGAGTTATACATCAATACCTTGGTATAGACCCCAATTACCCCGAGGGCGGCAGAGGAACGATAGGAAGATTTGGCAACTGTATAGAGATATACGGCGGCTGCGACAGATATACGGTTGAAAATTGCTATCTTTACCAAAGCTATGATGCAGGCATTACCCATCAGAGAACGACGGGCGGCGAAAAGGTTGAAATGACTAACGTAACTTATCGGGATAACCTTGTGGAAAGATGCGTATATTCGATAGAATATTTCCTCGATATGACCTGCGGTGACAACGAAAGCTACATGGAAAATATTGATATGTGCGGAAATATTCTGCGCTTCGCGGGCTATGGCTGGGGGCAGCAGAGGCATAACAAGCACACACCTGCGCATATCAAGGGGTGGAGCTTCTGCAACGCTGCGAGAAATTACCGCATACGCGATAATATTTTCGACAGATCTGCATACAGACTTTTGCATACGGTTGCGAAGCTTGATGGATATTGCCCGATCATGGAAAATAACACCTACGTCCAACAGCTCGGAGGTATGCTCGGGCAGTGGGGCGAAAATGAAAAAGGCGAGCCCGACGTGGAAATGTTTGACGAGCTCGCGGAGGAGAAAATTAAAAATATATTCGGGGATAAGGGGGCTAGAGTAATTGTCATAGGCTGATTCAAGTGTGTATACATCTTTTCAGTCTCATCAAGGTAACTCTGTTTCGCACCATTGGAGAATGCTCGGTGATAAGCTTTTCCTCGCTTTGCGCAACGCCGATATCGGATAGAGTTTTTTTGAGTCCGAGCGAGGTATAGATTTCCAAAAGCTCACCGTGCCGAGGTATAGAGTATATCACCTCGCATATTTTCCCCAAATTATCTCTAAGAACGTCAGCACTGATGCCACCTGCACAGTTGTTGGCGTTCTCTTTTATAACAGAGTCGGCAAGAGACTTTCCGAATATGCGTAGGAAATATTCCTCGGAGAGGGAAGGGGAGTCCGAAAACGAGATGTTCTCGGAGCATGCAAGGGCGTGATATTCCTTGCATGCAAGCAGTGTGCCTACGCCTACCTTCTCACCGTGTAAGGCATACGAGTGGGCTTTGAGTGCGTCAGGCCGCATTTCTATAAAGTGTGAGACGTGATGCTCCGCGCCCGATGCACAGCGCGAATTTCCCAGCAGCTGCATCGCTATACCGGACAGCAAAAGTCCATAGACAAGCTTCTGATAAGCGGCAGGCTCGTCAAGCTTTATTCCCGGAGCGCACTCCATAACCGCACGTGTGGCATCCATAGTCATGTTATATATTTTTTGGCAAAGATATTCGTCGGTAAGTATATGGGATATCTTCCAATCCGAAAGGGCTATGAACTTTCCTATCATATCGCCAAATCCCGAATTTGTAAGAAAACGCGGTGCGCGAGATATGATATCAATATCCGCGATAACTATTTTCGGTGCGGTGGCGGTAAAGATCTTTTTAAAACCGTGCCACGTCATGGCGGCAACGGATGAGCAAAAGCCGTCAACGCTTGCTGCCGTCGGGCAGGATATAAAGGGAATATTTCTCGAATGTGCGATGTATCTTGTGATATCGTGTACGGTTCCCGCGCCTACGGCAATAAGGTAATCACATTCACGGGGCAGCTCGGCTTCTGCTAAGGCAACTCCGTGCTCATCAGCGTGCAGACCGTCTTTTGGAAGAATGATCTCTTTATCCGCTCTCGGCCGTAAGCCGCTCGTTGCGGCGTAGGTGTTCTCATCATATATTGCTACCGAAAAACCGCAAAGGCCGTACTTTGATGCATATTCCGAAAAACGCTTCATACAGCCTGCCTCGATTATGCAAAACTCGGTTGTCATACCGTGCACTCTGCCGCAAGCACACTCGCCGCTGTATTCCTTACTGTTTATTATAATTGCATCGGACACGCAGAGATCTTTTGCAGTTGCAAAATATGTACCTTATAAAAAGGACTCACGGCGGTGCAGGCGTCCTGAATGATATCGATAGGGTGGCTCCACTCAGCAGCAGAATGACGAAAAACGCAGTGAGCAAGCGCAAGATAGCGTGTAGTGCCGCCACACTGCTTCGCGACGATCAGATAGTAATGCTTGACGGTTCAAGCACAGCCGGATTTCTTATTCCGCATATAGCAAAGCATAAGAATATACAGCTTTTTACGAATAATATGCTTACTGCGGTAAATGCAATAAACTACGGCATAAAAACGCACTGTATAGGCGGCAGCTCGGTCAATAATTCCGCGGTGCTGTCGGGTGCGGAGAGCTATCGCCGTATTTCAGAAATACAGTCGGATATTCTGTTCTTTTCCTCTCACAGCCTGGATAAAAGCGGTATTATCTCCGATCCTACCGAAGAGGAAAATTATCTTCGCACTCTGATGCTTGCAAACACAAGAGAGAGCGTATTCCTTTGTGACAGCGAGAAATTCGGCAGACGTTCGGTTTACACGCTCACGTCGATTGACAGAGTTGACGTTGCCGTTTTTGACACGGCTCCGGATGATCTTGTCACAACCTGCCGTGTCATAATTACAAACAAGTGAAAAACGGTTAAAAGGCAAGAGACGGATAAGAAATCATTTAAAATAAAGGGGAATAAATGAAAATTACAAAGAGACCTCTAAATGCCGGTGAAGTTTTTCCATGCTCTTTCAAACAAGCGAAAAGTATATTTAAGGACACTGAAATTCTTTTGCTAAATATGGTAGAGATTTTGGTACTTTTGCGAATACTCCGGATAGATTTTATGTAAAACATAATGTTAAAGGAATTGTCATTGCGTGTTCATATATGCATCCAAATGTGTCAAGAGCAATGATAAGTTTCTTCGTATTGAAAGGTAATAACTATTCTGAGCAGCAGAGAGAAATGTTTGAGCAAAAATATTTACCGGAATTTTATACGTTGTATAAATCCTTGAATGATGGCACGATCAAAGAAAATGTTTCTCATCTGTTAATGGTAGAGTTGATTGACGGTGAATTTAAATTACATCATTTTAAATATCAGTAGCGTGGATTTTCAAGATGAATTTCAATTAACTGCAAAATAAAACTTAATGATATAGTAATTTGTGCTTGACATTTAAGTAGAATTGAAAAGGAGCGAAGTTTCCATAAAACGGAAGCTTCGCTCTGAAATTATCAAATTATTTTGCAAAGAACCATACGAGCATATCACTTTCACCGCGGTTTGCAAAGCAACTGTAAGGTATGAGCTTAAGCTCGGCACTCTCTAATCTCGGTGCGGTTTGACTGTATAGCTCCGCGCTTTCATTGACACGCTTGAATGCCTGAATATTGAGTGTAGGCAAGCCAAAGGCTTCATCTACTTGCTCGGTGCAGATAAAGTCGGTGGGAATAAGGAAATCGTGCAGATATGCTCCGTTATCCACAGATTCCGCGCAATATACTATAGGTCCGCGCGTAATGCAGAGCTTTCCGATATCGCGGAACACACGTGTATTGGCAAAGTTGGCGGTTGGAGTCATATCGAATGTAACCGTGATCTGGCTGCCGTCATTTTCCATAACCGCATAGCCGTTTTCGCATACGTAGGATTTATTGACAGAGAATTTCCTGCACCATGAGGGGATGCGTACGGCAACGCGCCCTGCACCCGCAGCAGTAATTTTTACGGTGGAGCCTATGGGGTATTCGGTTTCGACAGTGCATGAGACGTCACCGCCGTCGAGCCTTGAAGCTACGTACTGATTTACGTAGAGTGTATCACCGTCATGCCCATAGATATAATTTCCCAAGGATGCGAGTAGTCGGTTGACGTTGGGTGGGCAGCATGAGCAGTCAAAAACAGCGGGGCGCTGAGTGATCGGGAGCGCTCGTTTTCCATGATTGTTCTCATATTTATCCGAAAGGTTTATCTCAAGGGGATTGGTATAGAAGAATTTTTTACCGTCAACCGAAAGTCCCGAGAGAACTCCGTTATACAATGCGCGTTCGATTACGTCGGCATACTCAGCATTGTTCTCGGCGGCAAGCATAGCGTTGCCGAAGAACATCAATGCGATAGCTGCGCAGGTTTCCGTATATGCGGTATCATTTGGAAGGTCGTACGCGGTGGTAAACGCTTCGCCAACGTTCGTTGAGCCAACACCGCCCGTTATATACATTTTCCGCTTTGTTACGTCCTCCCACAGCACCTTACATGCTGCGAGCAGGCTTTCATCCTGCGTTTCATTTGCAACGTACGCCATACCCGTGTACAGATAAAGCGCACGTACTGCATGACCTACAGCCTCGTTTTGCTCTCGCACGGGAAGATGCGACTGATCATAGAACGTCGCTTTCTGCTCCTCGACTGCACCGCGAGTGTTTATGAAATAGGCTGCCATATCAAGATATTTCTTTTTGCCTGTGTAGCGGTACATTCTTACCAGCGCGAGCTCTATTTCTTCATGTCCCGGTGTGCGGAAATCGGCACTTTTTTCAACAATAAAAACTTGATTGATATAGTCGGCGTATTTTTCCATACAATCAAGCAGGTCGCGCTTTCCGCTTGCTTCGGCATAAGCAACGGCGGCTTCCATAAGATGCCCTGCACAGTACAGCTCATGCTTTTCGCGGGCTTTCCAACGTCCGCTAGGCTCAACTATTGTGAAATAGATATTGAAATATCCGTCCTCACACTGATTTTCTTTTATTTTTTTAACCAGATCGTCAATTTTTTCGCTGATAGATGCATCGGGATGTTTCCTTATAGTATATGCGGCTCCCTCTATCCACTTCGCGACATCACTATCCCAATAAATGTGAGGCTTGCAAGCATCGCCGGGCTTGTAGTCGAAGTTGAAGGCTTTTATGCGTCCGGTCTCAGAAAAGCGATCGTAAACTGACGGTATCGTGATATTCCGATTAAGATTTTGTTTTTCAAAAAGATAACCGCCAGTCAGTTCTACCTGATTAAATGAATAGTTTTTCATAATTCATCTCCAGTCTATTGCATTTTATGTGATTTTATTGTATAATAACCGCAGGGAATTTTCAATTCTCAAAAAGCGACATGAGGTAAGAAAATCCGACATGAATGTTTTAGCACACCCGAAGATAAAATTCGATTATGCAGGACTTTTTCAAAGTGACAGGGAGTGGATACACCCCGAGCGAATAGGAAAAAACTATGAGATAATTTATATGGTGCATGGAGAGATGTATATTTGTGAGGATGAGCAGGAATATCATCTTGAGCGCGGGCAGGCACTGCTGCTTTCTCCGGGAAGGCCCCACAGAGGAACGAGGACGACCACACAGCTTTCGTTTTATTGGGTGCATTTTTCAATGAACGGGCCAATACCTTTTTCAAGGCGATTTTTTGATAGCTTGGAAAATCCTTCGCTCTTCAAGGAGCTGTTACACGTAAACAATCTGCCGAGTGTTCCTGAGTATTTAGTCAACTCCGTGCTTGTGCATTTGCTTTCTGCGCTATGCCATGCATCGGGTGAGCATGAGCCGCGCTACGATGTAATGGCGGAAAAGATATATGAGTGGGTCCGCATAAATGCAACGGCAAAGCTGACGGTCAAGGCGATTGCTGAGCATTTCGGATATTCGGAGGATCATACATCAAGGATATGCAAAAAGAATTACGGCATCGGAGCAAAAAGCCTGATAAACAGATTTTTGCTTTCGCGTGCCAAAGAGCTGCTCTCAAACACCAATAAGTACGTTAAGGAGATAGCTTCCGCGCTGGAATTTGTCGATGACAAGGCGTTTATCGGCTATTTCAAATACCATGAAAACTGCTCTCCCACCGAATTCCGCAATCGCTTCAGCCGATTGCACATGAATTCAAAGTAATAAACAAAAACCAAACCTGTAGCATTTAGGCGTAATCGAAAACAAAATTGGCGAGGTAGAAAGAAATTTCCGCCTC
>CAZTWE010000006.1:0-54064 GCA_964617165.1 uncultured Ruminococcus sp. | reverse complement strand
AATGCTATTTCGCAACCACCGCTTTTGAAAACGGATTTTACTTTGGCAACTTACTGTAATATTTTCACAGACGGGAGTAATATTTTTGGAGTAATATTTTTCGCAAATACTATTGACAACCACCGAATTGTGTAGTATAATTGTTCCACTAAATCAAGATTGTATACAAGAATACAATCTGCAAAAACGCAGTGTCCTAAACAAATTTGCCAAAAAACTGTGCCCCACTGAAGTTCCCTCGCCAAAAACACACTCGCTAAGGGTGCATTTGCTAAAGACACACTTACCAAAGGTGCATTTGCCGAAAATACACAGAAAAGGACATCGCCTATGCTTACAAAGAGCCCATACAGTAACCTACTTGAGCAATCGCAATATAAATATTCGCTTCAGGACGTTGAGGACCCCAATCTCTACAGAGATATTTATCCCTATGATGAGATCCCCAAAATTGCCTTTAACCACAGGCGAGTTCCCATTGACATGCCTGCCGATATATGGATAACCGATACGACGTTCCGCGATGGTCAGCAGTCACGCGCACCGTACACACCCGAGCAGATCGTTGATCTTTACAAGCTTCTTGCGAGACTGGGCGGTCCGAATGGAATAATACGTCAGAGTGAATTTTTTGTTTATACGAAGAAGGACCGCGAGGCGGTTGAGCGCTGCATGGCACTCGGCTATAAGTTTCCCGAGATCACGACTTGGATCAGAGCAAAGAAAGAGGACTTCGCCCTTGTTCGCGATATCGGAATAAAGGAGACGGGTATTCTCGTCAGCTGCTCGGATTATCATATATTCAAGAAGCTCGGAATGTCGCGTTCACAGGCGATGGAGCATTATCTCGGGGTGGTAAAATCCGCATTTGATGCGGGAATATGCCCGAGATGCCACCTTGAAGATATTACCCGTGCTGACTTTTACGGCTTTGTCGTGCCTTTTGTTAATGCTCTCACAGAGCTTTCGCACGAGGCTGGAATAAACGTCAAGATCCGCATGTGCGACACAATGGGCTACGGTGTTCCTTATCCCGGAGTTGCTCTGCCGCGAAGCGTTCCCGGTATCGTTTACGGTCTGCACCACTATTCCGACGTTACCTCGGATATGCTTGAATGGCACGGACACAACGATTTCTACAAGGCTGTTGCAAACGCAAGCTCGGCATGGCTTTACGGTGCGGCTGCCGTCAACTGTTCATTGCTCGGCATAGGCGAGCGAACGGGAAACATTCCGCTTGAGGCGATGGTTATAGAATACGCTTCGTTCAAGGGAAGCCTTGACGGAATGGATCCTACGGCTATAACCGATATCGCAAATTACTACAAAACCGAGCTTGGCTACGATATCCCCCCGATGACACCCTTTGTAGGCTCAAGCTTCAACATGACAAGAGCCGGTATCCATGCCGACGGGCTGATGAAGGATGCCGAGATATACAACATCTTCGATACCGAAAAAATATTGGCTCGCCCTGCAGAGGTATCTATTTCGAACACCTCGGGGCTTGCAGGAATCGCTTATTGGATGAACAGCAATTACTCTCTTTCGGGTGATGCTATGCTGACAAAGCACGACAAGATAATTCAGCTTATGAAGGAAGAGATCGACCGCGCTTATGCTGACGGACGCACGACCGTAATGGGTGAGCATGAGCTCGAAGAAATAGCAGAGCGCATTTCCCTCGGTGTATTCAAAAGGAAGCGAGGATAAAGAGAATGATAATCGATAACGATACTACCTCTCTTGAAGAAAAGGTATACCACACTCTTGAAGAGGAAATACTCACAGGCAAGCTAAAACGCGGTGAGCAGCTGCGAGAGGTTGCACTCGCCAAAAGGCTTGAAGCAAGCAGGACACCGATAAGGGGTGCTCTGCACAGGCTCGCTGAGGACGGATTGATTGAGCTGTGCGCCAACAAGGGCGCGACCGTTATAGGTATAAGCAGCGAGGATATTGAGGATATTTACGCCATCCGCATGCGCCTTGAGGGGCTTGCAGCAAGACTCGCCGCAACCAGAATGAGCGCAGAAAAGAAGCGTGCGCTTACTTCGGTAGTCGATCTTTCCGAATTTTATCTTTCGCGCAACAACGACGAGAGTAACGGAGAGCTTGACTCTGCATTCCACAGCATAATTTTCAGGGAATCGGGCAGCCGACATCTTTGCAAAATACTGAGCGAGCTTCACAGAAACATAAAGGCATACAGAAGGCTTTCGCTTTCCGACAGTGAGCGTGCCGAAAAATCAATTGAAGAGCACAGAGAGATACTTTCCGCTATCCTGCGCTCGGACGCAGATGAGGCAGAACGGCTCACCTCGATCCACATAGAAAACGCCCTCAAGCACTTCAAGGGCTAGATTGCAGAGTAAAGGCGGTACAAATCATGGGATACACAATAGCACAGAAGATCATAAGCTCGCACCTCGTTTCGGGCAAAATGGAAGCAGGCGAGGAAATAGGGCTTCGCATAGACCAGACACTCACTCAGGATGCTACGGGAACTATGGCGTATTTACAGCTTGAAGCCATTGGCATTACGAGAGTCAGGACTGAGCTTTCGGTGGCGTACATAGATCACAACACCCTACAGGCAGGCTTTGAAAATGCGGATGACCACAGGTACATACAAACGGTAGCAAAAAAGCACGGCATACGTTTTTCAAGACCCGGAAACGGCATCTGCCACCAGGTTCATCTTGAACGCTTTGCCGCACCCGGGAAAACCCTGATAGGCTCCGACAGTCATACCCCGACAGCAGGCGGCATAGGCATGCTTGCCATGGGTGCAGGGGGACTTGACGTAGCTGTTGCCATGGGCGGCGGTACCTATTACATCACGATGCCGAAAATGATAAAAATAAATCTTTCGGGCAAGCTTCGCGACTACGTTGGCGCAAAGGATATAATCCTTGAGGTGCTGAGGCTGCTTTCGGTCAAGGGCGGTGTCGGAGCTATCATCGAATACGGCGGCGAGGGCGTAAAGAGCCTTTCGGTGCCGCAAAGAGCGACTATCACAAATATGGGTGCGGAGCTTGGCGCAACCACCTCTATATTCCCGTCTGACGAGATAACCAAGAGCTTCCTTGAAGCCGAGGGGCGTGGCGAGGTATTTATTCCGCTTTCCTCGGATGCGGATGCAAGCTATGATGCGGAATATACCATAAATCTCGACACGCTCTCCCCTCTTGCCGCATGCCCCCACTCCCCCGACAACATAAAAAGCGTATCCGAGCTTTCGGGCATGAAGATAGATCAGGTTTGCATCGGCTCCTGTACCAACTCCTCTCTTGCCGATCTTTTAACTGTTGCGGCTATGCTGAAGGGTAAAACGGTGCATCCTGACGTAAGTCTTTCCATCTCCCCCGGCTCAAAACAGGTATATACGATGCTTGCCGAGTGCGGTGCTCTTGCCGACATTATCGCCTCGGGTGCGAGGGTGCTTGAATGTGCCTGCGGACCTTGTATAGGAATGGGCTTTTCCCCCGGCTCGGGCGGTGTCAGCCTGAGGACGTTTAACCGCAATTTCCTCGCACGCAGCGGCACTAAGGATGCAAACGTGTACCTCGTATCGCCTGAGGTTGCCGCAGCCTCCGCTATTGCGGGAGTTTTCACAGACCCGACAACCCTCGGCTCTTCGCCAAGCATTTCACTTCCCGAAAAATTCCTCATCAACGATAATCTTATAGAGCTGCCCGCATCTGCGAGCGAGAGTACGTCGGTAGTAGTTGAGCGCGGCCCGAACATCAAGCCCATCCCCAAAGGCTGCGAGCCTGACGAAAACCTTGCTTGCAATATAATCCTCAAGGTTGGTGACAATATCACGACAGACCACATAATGCCTGCGGGAACCAAAATACTCCCCTACCGTTCAAACGTTCCCAAACTCTCGGAATTCTGCTTTACGGTATGCGACCCTGATTTCCCCGAAAGAGCGAAGCGCCTCGGTGGAGGAATTATCCTCGGCGGTACGAATTACGGTCAGGGCTCCTCACGTGAGCACGCGGCTCTTGTTCCTCTGTATCTCGGAGTAAAGGCGGTTATCGCAAAGAGCTTTGCGAGAATTCACGTAGCAAACCTTATAAACTTCGGCATAGTTCCATTGACACTGCATAACCCGGGAGACTACTACCTGATCTCCGAGGGGGAAAGCATCACAATCGGTGATTTCAGGAAAGCTATAGAAAAGCAGGGCGAGGTCACACTCCGATGTGCCGACGGGCGAGAGGTAAAGCTCGATCTTACACTCACCGAGCGTCAGCGTGCAATACTGCTCTCGGGCGGGCTTCTCGCTTATACAAAGAAAAATTCATAATGCAAAGGACTTACTAAAATGGATATGACGAATTATAAAAAGGAGCTTGAGGTCGCCTGTGAAAAGTTCAGAGCGATACTTGAAAAGCAGCTTATAAGAGTAGAGGATATGAAGTCTCAGGGGGATTTCACAGACTACAGCGCGCTTGATACGATAAAGATCGGAGTTTGCGGCGGAGACGGTATCGGCCCCACAATAACTAAAGAAGCAAGGCGCGTGCTTGAATTTATTCTTGCAGATGAAATAGCCTCGGGTCGTGTTAAATTTATCACCATAGACGGACTGACGATAGAAAACCGAATAGCGCATGGTCGCGCCATTCCCGATGACGTTATGAGCGAGCTTAAAGCGTGCGACATTATACTGAAAGGTCCGACGACAACGCCTCAGAAGGGTGACGGTATGCCCAATATAGAGAGCGCGAACGTTGCTATGAGAAAAGCACTTGATCTGTTTGCCAACATAAGACCCGTTAAGGTTCCCGAGGAGGGCATTAATTGGGTAATTTTCCGCGAGAACACCGAGGGCGGCTATGCCGTAGGCTCATCGGGCTTCAACGTAACCGAGGATCTTGCCGTTGACTTCACCATCACGACAAAGCAGGGCTCGGACAGAATAGCACGCCTCGCCTACGACTATGCAAGGCGCAATAACATGACACGGGTATCACTTGTAACCAAAGCAAACGTTATAAAGACCACTGACGGAAACTTTCTTGAGGACTGCCACAAGGTAGCAGATCTTTATCCCGAGATAACCACCGACGAGTGGTACGCTGATATCATGACGGCAAAGCTTGTTGACAAAAAGCGCAGACGCGATTTTCAGGTGCTGCTTCTGCCCAACCTATACGGAGACATCATTTCCGACGAGGCGGCTGAATTCCAAGGCGGAGTCGGAACGGCAGGCTGTGCAAACATAGGAAAAAAATACGCCATGTTTGAGGCAATTCACGGCTCGGCTCCCAGAATGGTAAGAGAGGGCAGAGCTATTTACGCCGATCCCTGCTCAATGCTCCGCGCGGCGGTAATGCTGCTTGACCATATAGGATACGGCAGCTATGCCGCAAAGCTTGAGCGTGCGCTTGATATCTGCTCGTTTGAGGAAAAACGCCTTGTTATCACAGGACGTGACACGGGTGCCACCTGTGAGGCATTCGGTGAGTACGTAATGGAAACGCTGAGGAAGCTTTAATAAACGAAAAAACAAAATTAAATTCCTAAGAAAATAAAAACAAGGTCGAGGCATTGCTATCCGATGTCTCGACCTTGTTTTTTAATTTTCAATAATTGCTCCGTCCTCATTTTTCGGAACGTGACGCATATCCGAAAGTATTTCAAACTGCGGCATGATCAGCTTGCCCACCTCGTTGGACAAGGTGACGACAGTGACCGAGCAGAAATAAGGTCTTATCGTCAGGCACATAGCGGAAAACGGTATATTAAACATATGCGACAGAACCGCTGTTGAAGCACCTCCGTGACTTATCATGGCAACTGTTTTTGCAGTATCACTTCCGATCACTCTGAAATATTTTCCCTCTCGACGGTATCCGAGCGAGTTCAACCACACTTCGGCACCGCTTACAACTCTTTTTACTTCGGAGCTTATTTTATTGTTCGTAAAGCCATCGATGCTCTGCCAATCAGCACAGCAAATATCGGTGCCGTCTGCCACAAGATCGGGAAGCATCTTCCATGGATGACCGCCGTGAGGAAGCTCACCGCCGTCAAGGCTCCCCCAAGTGACCTCGCGCATGAAGTCGCACCCCGTTATGGGAAGCCCGAGCAGCTCGGCTGTCGGCTCAGCTGTTTGCATTGCCCTGCCCATTGTCGATGCGTATATTTCGGATATTCCCTCAGCGGCAAGTCTTGCCGCTGTCGCTTTTGCCTGAAGCCTGCCGAGGTCTGTAAGAGTATCTGTTTTATAATCGGGCTGACCGTGTCTTACGAATATTATTCTCATCTTCATCTGTCTCCTTTTAGTTCTTCAAGAAATTCACTTATGCGACCTAAGGCTTCCTTTATGTGCTGAGTCGAATAGCAATAAGAAACTCGTATAAATCCCTCTCCGCTATCTCCAAAGGCAATTCCGGGAACTACCGCTACGCGCTTTTCCATCAGCAGCCTTTCACAGAATTCCTCGCTGCTCATCCCCGTTGACAATATAGACGGGAACGCATAAAATGCACCCTTAGGCTCACGGCACGTAAGGCCGAGACGGTTGAAGCCTGCAACGATGAGCTTTCTTCTCATATCGTATTCCTCAAGCATCCGCTCCACCTCGGCATCACAATTTCGCAGAGCCTCAATTGCCGCATACTGAGAGGTCGTCGGAGCGCACATTATCGCGAACTGATGTATTTTTGTTATCATAGTCATGATCTCGGCAGGACCGCAGGCATAACCTAGTCTCCAGCCCGTCATAGCAAACGTCTTGGAAAAGCCGTTTATAAGAATAGTTCTCTCCCTCATTCCGAGAACTGACGGCACGCTCACGTGCCCGACACCGCCGTAGGTAAGCTCAGCATATATCTCATCGGATATTACCATGATATCCGTGTCGCGTATAGCCTCGGATATTGCAAGTATATCATCGTACTCCATAATAGCCCCCGTAGGATTGCAGGGGTACGGCAATATTATAGCCTTGGTTTTTTCGCTAAGATGCGAAATGACCTCATCACGTGTCAGCTTAAAGTCGTTTTCAGCCTTGGTGTTTATTATAACGGGAACGCCGCCTGCAAGCCTTACTATAGGCTCGTAGCACACGTAGCTCGGCTGCGGAATTATTACCTCGTCTCCTACCTCGGTTATCGCTCTTACAGCGGCATCTATCGCTTCGCTTCCGCCAACCGTGATGAGTATTTCATCACTCGGAGAATACTTGACCCGATATTTGCGCTCCACGTATGAGGAAACCTCATCTCTCAATGCTTCAAGCCCTCTGTTTGACGTGTAGCGCGTTGCTCCCGCTTCAAGCGAGCGTATCCCTGCTGAGCGTATTTGCCACGGAGTTCTGAAATCCGGCTCACCGACACCGAGAGAAATGACGCCCTCCATGGTATTTGCTATATCGAAGAACTTGCGTATTCCCGACGGCTTTATCTCACATACGATCTTTGATAAAACCTTGGAATAATCTATCATAGGGAAATCTTGCTCCTTCCGTCGCTCTCATCACCTATGAGCTCTACGTGATATTCCTTATAGCGTCTCATGACAAACTGCGTTCCCGTTGAGGTAACGGAATCTATCGTAGCAAGCTCGCGAGATACGAAGTTGGATACCTCATGGAAGGTTCTTCCTCTTACGACAACGTTAAGATCGTAAGCTCCCGACATAAGATAAACCGATTCCACCTCGGGATATTTTGCGACCCTTGCGGCAACGTCCTCAAATCCAAATCCCGCCTTGGGAGTCACCTTCAGCTCTATTATTGCGCTGACGCTGTCGGTATCTACCTTTTCCCAATCTATTACAGCCTTGTAGCCGCATATAACTCCGTCCTTTTGCAGCTTAGCTATTCTCTGCTCCGCTTCGCTCTCGGAAATATCGGCAATAGTAGCGATATCCCTACACTCAATGCGCGCATTGAGATCAAGCAGCTTTAAAATTTTCTTATCCGTTGCATCCATATTTTTTCTCCATCTGTATGGCGGTGAGCATTTGCCTTCGGGCAGCTCTCACCGCATATTTTTATTTATTATACATTCCTTTTTACATTTTGTCAAGCAATGCATATAATACTCTTGACAATCACTCTGTAAAGATGTACAATATAGCGGAAAGCGAGGTATCTTATGTTTATTGCCGACATGCATTGTGACAGCCTTTCGACAGTTAATTCCGAAACAGGGCTTATCAGTAGGTACAACACTCCTAAAAATCATCCCTTTTTGCAATTTTTTGCCTCTTTCATACCTCACAAGGGCAGACCTGCCGAGGCAAGGCGCCGCGAGCTGATGCGGCATTTTAACGTTTACGCCTATGAATGTGAACGCCTGTCGCTTACAAAAATAGAGGACATCAGAGGTCTTTGCTCAGCGATTGATAACAGCACTCCCTCGGCAATGTTCACCGTTGAGGGCGGCGGCGGATTGCTTGCCGATTCCGAGGAGCTTTTTACTCTTCACCGTGCGGGGCTGCGCATAATGGGTCTTGTATGGGATACGAACGAGCTGGGCTGCGGTGCATACGATGAAAATGACACGGGGCTTACCTCCGAGGGTATAAGAATGTTGAAAAGATGTGCGGAGCTGGGTATTACGCCCGACGTCTCCCATCTGTCCGACAGGAGCTTTTACGACCTGTGCGAGCACTACCATCTGCCCATTATCGCAACCCATTCCAATTTCAGGGATATATGTAACAGCAAAAGAAACCTCACCCTGGATATGGCTCGCATTATTGCAGCACGGGGTGGGGTTATCGGGCTAAATCTTTATCCTGATTTTCTCAGCGACGGCAAATGCTCGCAGGATGCAGTCCTTTCTCATATTGACTACTGTCTCGAAAATCTTGGAGAGAGCTGCCTTGGCTTCGGCTTTGATATTGATGGGACACACGGTGACCTCCCCGAGGGGATCGACACGAACTCCTCCATACACGAGCAGCTGACAGAGCTTCTGCTAAAGCATTATCCTGTCTCTACCGTAAGCAAGATCGCAGGCGAGAACGTAACAGATTTTTTAAAGGGCGTGCTGTAATTCGGCTCGCCCTGAATTTTTAGAATAAGAAAGCTAAGCGCGGAATTGATGCTTAGCCGTAAGAGAGTAGATTTTCCGCAGAAAAAGCCGAAAAAGTGAGGTAATATAAGAATATTGCAAGCTTTTTTGGCGCATTTATGCGAAAAATCTACCTCTTAAAACGGGTTCAATTTAGGTTGGTATTGGCTAACGGCTATTTTTGCGGTGTTTCTCTCTTGCCAAGTCTTCGGTGAGGAACGGAAAGCCTCTCGCCCGATTGATAAGCCGACATAAGAGCAATACATTCCTCTGCACGCTCGGTTGAAAATATAAAGTGTTCGTGTAAAAGCCCCGCGCGACGAAGCTCTTCCCTTTTATCTCCCATATAAGTGACCGTCGAATTGAAAATTACGTTTCTGTGCGAGTATTCGCGCATCATGGGGAAGGATGAGCCGAGACGATCTCTCAGGCATGCCCTGCCGCATCGCTCGCAGCCGAAGTTCTCGCGGATAAAGCACCTCTCGGTTATCATAAGCGGAATTCTTCCGAGCGTTATGACACCGCCGCCGATATCTCTTGCCTGAGGCACCGTCAGCTCCGCCGACATGATGATATGTCTGACTCCGAGAGTACGGAATACGGAGCTTGCATATCCGTTCGTTACGTTCAGGCGGAAATCTCCGATGGGTATCATTCCGCACTCCACAGCAAGCTCTATTTGCGATACGTTCCCTATCAATGCGTATTTAATCCCCTTGGCACGTGCATTCTTAAGCTCCGAGCATACCTCTTGCCACTCGTGCTCCATTATGATGGGCGGCAGATATACCCCCGTTACCGTAACCCCGGCGTCCCCCGCTTCCGAGCGTGAGTGAAGCGGTACGAAGAGAATATCAAGCCCACGAATAAGCTCTCGGGCTTTTTTGAAAACATCCGTCAAAAGAGATGGCGAAAAGAAGAGCGCAGTTCTCATGCGTTTCGCTGTATTTTGTGGGGTTATTTCCGCATAAAACTCGCCACGGGGCAGGGTTGATCTATTGTTTCCGCACAAATTATCGAGTTTTTCCCCGAAGGCATCCACAAGCTTTGCCGCACATTCGCGGCGAAGCTCGTTTATTTTTGAGGGGGCAAGATTTATTCTCTCGTCAAGCACAAGCTCAATATCCGAGGCACCGAGGATAAACGGAGTATTACCGAGCTTTGCAAGCCTTTCACAAACACCCTCGTGTGTCAGCGGTGCATTCTCTGCGGGTGCGGGCACGTCGGAGCTGACAGTGACCGATATCTGCCCGTAAGTGTAGCCCTCGCCCGTTTTCGCACCGCGCTCATCCCAAAGAGAATGAACGTCGGTAGTAAAGGTGAGCGTACACGGCTCCCCCGATCTGAATGAGGCACGTGCACGTATTTTGCACTTGGGTGCGGTAAGGCATGAGGTGGTAAGGTCCTTCGATGCCTTTTTATCCGAGTCCGTACGCACCCCCGTCATTTTATTTCTTACGCCAGAAACAAAATATCCGTCAGTAAATACACCGCCTCGTGAAAATACGTCACTGAGGCGTTTCTTCTCGTCCGCGCTCGCACTGCGGCGCGTGTCAAGCAGCTTGCGGTATATACTCGTTACCTCGTATACGTAGGTCGGGGATTTCATGCGCCCTTCGATCTTCAGCGAGGCAACGCCGCTGTCTATCAACTCATTTATATGCTCTGCAAGCGACAGGTCATTCAAGGACAGAACGTATTTACCCGAATTGTACGGCAGCCTGCACGGTTGCGCACACTCACCGCGGTTTCCGCTTCTTGCGCCGACCATAGAGGACATAAGGCACTGCCCCGAATGACATACGCACAGGGCACCGTGTACAAAAACCTCGCAATCGGCAAGCGAATTTGCCGTTATAGCCGAAACATCCTTGGCACTGCATTCCCTCGCCAGAACAACGCGGTTACAGCCGAGCTTATATGCAAAATCCGCGCCTTTGGTATTATGAACGCCCATTTGGGTGGATGCGTGTAATTCAAGCTCGGGCAAAGTCTTTTTTATCAGCGCGGCAATGCCTACGTCGGCAACTATAAGAGCGTCTACGCCCATGGCGTGCAGAGTTTTGGCATATTCCAACGCCTCATCGACCTCTTTATCCAATATCAGCGTATTAAGAGTTACGTATAGCCTGACGCCAAAAAGATGACAAAAGCGTATCGCACACGAAAGCTCTTCACCGTCAAAATTCTTAGCGTATGCCCGCGCCCCGAAGCGTCTGCCGCCAACGTACACGGCATCAGCACCCCCGAGCACAGCGGCAACAAGCGCATCGTAATCTCCGGCGGGAGCAAGAAGCTCAGGCAAAGCCTGTTTTCTTTTCATATATCAATTCCCCATAATTTTAAGTTTGTTGAGCGCGTAAACGACGGGCGGAATAAGTATAAGCTGTACTATCACGGCAGGCAGGGTCTGTACAAAGTATCCCGTGAGGAATATCGAAAAACCGAAATCCTCGATAAATCCTGCGGTGTAAAGCACGACCTTGCCTGCACCGCCTACCACTCTGCCCACTACCATCGAAATAATGAGTGCAGGATAAAGCAAACCGTATTTTTTCGGCAGACTGCGAACGAGAATACCGAAGCTTATCCCGTATGCAAGAAGCTCAAACGACATTGATATTCCCGTTGGGAAAATTATAGGTGTACCAAGCGTCAGCCCTCTTACGAGAGGAGCAAGAAAGCCAACGGCACCTCCGACGATCGGACCGCCAAGTGCTCCTGCGAGAAATACGGGAATATGCATAGGGCAAAGAAGCTTACCTATCTGCGGTATTGCTCCTGTTACAAACGGCAGCACCATCGCTGCGGCAAGGCATAGCGCGCCTATACATATTCGTCTGATATATCTTCGGCTTTTGTAAACATTAGTTGTCATATTTCAACGATTTCATATTTTGTGCTACCTACACCGAGTGCCTCTGCGCACTCTATTGTATAAGCACCGTTTCTTGATTCGATGCGTTCTATAAGATGCGCCTTGCCGGGATCGGTGCTCGCGTATACAAGGTCAAGGCATGCCCTATCAACTGCAACGGGATCAAGGCTTGCGAGAATACCGATATCAGCGATACAGGGATTCTTTGCCTTAGCGCAGCAGTCACAGTCCACAGACATATTTTTCATTACGTTTATATATACAACGTTTTTGTGGAAAAGCTCGATCACAGAGCTTGCCGCATCAGCCATTGAAGCAAGGAAGCTGTCGTGATCAGAGCCCCAGAAATTATCCACGTCTCCGACACCGTGTATATATTTTTTGCCGTATGAGGATGCAAAGCCTATGGAAAGCTGCTTCAGTGCTCCGCCGTAGCCTCCCATGGGATGCCCCTTAAAATGTGAAAGCACAAGAGATGATTTATATTTTCCGATGTTTTTGCCGACGTAGTTTTTGTCGATACATTTGCCTCCCTTGATATCAAGGCAAAGATCAGGCCCCTCGGCATCAAGAAGATCGACCTCAAAATATTCGCTCCAGCCGTGTGCTTTCAGTGTTTTGATATGCTTCTCGGTGGTATTTCTTGCGCCCTCATAAGCTGTGTTGCACTCGGTAACGACACCGCCCGCTCTTTTTATAACGGGAGCAAAGAAGTCGGGGCGCAGGAAATTCTGATTTCCCACCTCTCCCGAATGTACCTTGACAGCGATAGGATGCGGAAGCTCCCCACCGCGCTCGGAAATTAGAAGCTCGTAAAGGTGCACTACCGAAAGAGGCGTTATTTCCTTTGTAAAATATACTTTTGACATATTCTATAACCTTTCTTCAAAGAAAGATCGGGGGTGCGTTAGGTTAAACTGCACTCCCGATCACTTCAATTATTTGTTACTTGTTGCGACAACGTCCGCACCCGTGCCGAGAATATCGACAATGATAACGTCGCCTATCTTAATGCTGTTTGGCGCGAGAGTGGTATTTATCAGCTTCATTGCATCAAACACCAAGGATTTCGGAATAGATGAGGAGGTCTTGCAGCTTACAACTCCTCCGTCCTCACATCTTACGGTGCTTGTGACAACTCTCATGGGATTTACACATTCATCAACAGCATACGTCTTACCGCGAGGGCATATATTGCCCGATACCGAAAGCACCGCTCCGTTATCGTCAAGCTCTGCTTTGAGCGTACATCCCCTAGGACAAACAATACACGTAAGTTCTCTGATCTTCATTCGCTTCTCCCTCCTTATACAAGCTTGAATTCGATAGCTGTGCCAAGTGCTGCTGCTTCCTCTATCATAGCACGGGTAAGCTCTACCGTTTCCATTTCACCGGGGGCAAGCTTCTGCTTTTTCTTCTGATAAAGCACCTTATCTCCGGCAGTTACCGTAACCTTCATATCACGGAAAACGTCGGCAACTCTGAAATAAACTCTCGTATCGGTAAGCTCGGTGAGCTTCTGTGGAACGGTGTAGCGTATCTTTCCGTCACACGAAACGTCAAGGGCAACGTTATGCTCGGTTTCACCGCGGATATATCTTACAGCCGCATGACCTGCAATAGCTGCCTCCTCCGAAACGTAGTCAACAAGGTCGTGAACGTGAAGAACGTTTCCGCAGGCGAATACTCCGGGAATACCCGTCTCTCTGTCTCCGTCAACAACAGCTCCGTTCGTTATTCTGTCAAGCGCGATGCCGGCATCTTTCGTCAGCTCGTTCTCGGGAATGAGACCGCACGAGAGCAGAAGCGTATCGCAGGGGATGTACTCAAAGGTCTCGGGTATAGGACGTCTGTTTTCATCAACCTTTCCTATCGTAACGCCCGTAAGTCTATCCCTACCGTGTATCTCAACGACGGTGTGGCTCAGCATCAGCGGAATACCGTAATCGTTGAGGCACTGCTCAATGTTTCTTGCAAGACCGCCCGAGTAAGGCATAAGCTCGCAAACTGCCTTTACCTTTGCACCCTCAAGGGTCATTCTTCTTGCCATTATAAGTCCTATATCTCCCGAGCCGAGGATAACCACCTCTTTGCCGGGCATATAGCCTTTCATATTAACGAATTTCTGCGCAGTACCCGCAGTGTATATTCCCGCAGGTCTGTGACCCGCAATATTAAGAGCACCCTTAGGTCTCTCTCTACAACCCATTGCAAGCACAACGGCACCTGCTTTTATCTTGAAAATGCCGCGCTCGCTGTTCTGTGCTGTAACCACTCTGTCAGGCGAGATAGCCGTTACCATAGTGTCTGTCATAAAGGGAATACCGTACTCCCTTACCATTTTCTCATATCTGTAGGCATACTCCGGGCCCGTAAGCTCCTCACCGAAACGGTGCAAGCCGAAGCCGTTATGTATGCACTGACGGAGAATACCGCCGAGATTATCGTCACGCTCAAGGATGAGGATATCGCGAACACCGTCCTCATAAGCCGCAACCGCTGCCGCCATGCCCGCAGGTCCACCGCCGACAATAACGAGCTCGCAAACGATCTGTTCAACAGCCTTTTTATTCATCGTTTATACCTCCTTGGTCTTTCCGATATTGATATAGGAGCCGCCACCGAATTTCGTTACGTCGGTATAAGCGATCCCAAGTTCTCGAGAAAGTATCTCAACCACGTAAGGCGAGCAGAAGCCGCCCTGGCATCTACCCATTCCCGATCTTGTTCTGCGCTTTACTGCATCAAGATCGCGAGGCTTCGGATTGGTGTGAATAGCTTCAACTATCTCTCCCTCGCTTACCATCTCGCAGCGGCAGATGATGTGAGCATAAGAGGGCTCCTTTGCGATTATAGCATTTTTTTCCTCGTCTGTGCACTCCTTGAAATAATGCATCGGGCGGCGAGTTGCGATGAAGTTATCCTTTTTATCAAGAGCAAGGCCTGCCTCTGCAAGCAGCTCTCTTACGTACTCTCCGATGGCGGGTGCCGAGGAAAGGCCGGGGGATTCTATTCCCGCGCAATTAACAAAGCCGTCATTTTCGTTTATTATAAAGTCACCCGTTGAGCCTACCGAACGAAGTCCCGTAAACGAGGTTATTATCTTTCCGAAGTTGACTCCGCTTACCTGCTCGCCTGCCTGCGCTCTTACCTTGGCAAGGCCTGCTGCGGTAGTGGACTTATCCTCTTTATCTTCAATATTTTCAGCCGTAGGACCGAGAAGCAAATTACCGTCAACGGTAGGAGAAACAAGTATACCCTTACCCATTTTTGACGGGCAACGGAATACCGTGTGCGAAACAAGTCCTCCGCACTCCTTATCGAGAAGCATGTATTCTCCACGTCTCGGGATGACTGTAAAGCTGTCGTCTCCCACAAGCTTAGCGATCTCGTCGGAATAAACGCCTGCGCAGTTCACAACGTATCTTGCTTCTACAGCATCACTCGCCGAGGATATTCTGTAGCCGCCCGAGATCTTTTCTATTGAGCTCACCTCAAAATCAAGCTTCAGCGAAACTCCGTTATCCATAGCGTTTCCTATCTCAGCCATGCAAAGCTCATAGGGGCAGATTATAGCGCCCGTCGGAGCATGAAGCGCACAGGTAACGCCATCACCTATATTCGGCTCTATTGCAAGGATATCCTCTCTGTCAAGAACGGCAAGACCCTCTACACCGTTTTCCTCGCCTCTTTTGCGAAGCCCCTCAAGCGTTTCGCGGTCCTCCTCCGAGAAGCCAACGACAAGCGAGCCGTTTTTCTTATATTTGACTCCAAGCTCGGCGGCATACGCCTCCATCATTTTGGAGCCGCGTACGTTCATCTTAGCCTTGAGTGTTCCCTCCTTTGCATCAAACCCGGCGTGCACAATAGCACTGTTGGCACGGGTCGCGCCCATTGCAACGTCAGAGCATTTTTCAAGAACGCAAACGTCAAGCTTGTAACGCGAGAGTTCTCTTGCAACCGCACCGCCGATAACACCGGCACCGATAATCGCAACATCAATCATTTTTCGATCTCCTTATTAACCTGTCATATAATGCATTTATAATTATGACACAAATTTGCGCTTTAGTCAATAGTTTTTACTATTTTTAAAGGAGCAAAAAATGTGTATTTCAGCTTTACTTGTGAAAAATTTTTAGGAATTTCAGGTTTTATTAACATCCTTTTCACAAAATGGTGTTAAACTAGATATGCAAGATAAAAAGCGCCGCGAAAGCTACACTCAAGCCTCGCTGCACCTCTTGCCTACATTTCGGAGGTTTTTTATGAGAAAAATATCTGTAGCCGCCATAGCTGTAATATTGGTGGTGTCAATGCTGACAATGTCCTCGTGCTACGTTCTGGATCTGAATTCCTTTACGGAAAGCAGCAGCACAAACGCTGGGGGCTCTAGCAGCGATTACATGACCCGCGAGGAAGTAGAAGAGCTTCTTTCGGGAACAAACAACGATTATACTGTCAACAGCGGTGATAACTACAACATAACCATCGACTCCGCCGAGGGAACAAATCTGCTTGCGGCAAGCAAGGGGCTGCTTTCCGCAGTGAGCATCAACTGCCTGTTTGACGTTACCGTGAAGCCCTTCTACGGTAACAGCTACAAAACGCAGAAAAGCTCTGCGGGAGCCGGTGTTATCTATCAGCTTGATAAGAACAGCGGAGACGCGTACATTATAACGAATTATCACGTTGTTTACTGCAACGGTGCAGACACCGCAAACGATATAAGCGACGATATATCGATATATCTCTACGGCATGGAATACGCTGATTACGCAATAGATGCATCCTACGTCGGCGGCTCGCAGAATTACGATATAGCCGTACTCCGTGTCAGAAACAGCGACGTTCTCAGGAAGAGCAACGCCATGGCAGCATCCTTTGCAGACTCCAATAAGGTCAGTGTGCTTGAAACGGCAATCGCAATAGGCAACCCCGAAGCAAACGGCATCTCGGCAACTGTCGGTGCTGTCAACGTTGACAGTGAGAGCCTTACCATGACCAGCATTGACGGCAGCGGCACAGTAACCCTCAGAGTTCTTCGTATAGACGCTGCGGTAAACGGTGGAAATTCGGGCGGAGGCCTGTTCAACTCAAACGGAGACGTCATCGGTATAGTAAACGCAAAAATGTCCGACAGCAGTATAGACAATATCGGATACGCTATTCCCTCCAACGTGGCAAAATACGTTGCAGACAATATAATCTACTACGATAATCTCAGTTCGACAAACGATTCGGTATACCGCATACTTATCGGTGTAAACGTTGCTATAAAATCCGCCTCTACCGTATACGATACCGAGACGGGCAAGGTGCTCAAGGTCGAAGAGGTAATGGTTGACAGCGTTGTTTCCGGCGGCGCCTCGGAGGGACTGCTCAAGGAGGGTGACGTTATAACAGCCGCTACCATAGACGGTGTTACCCATGAGATAGTTCGCACCTTTAACGTTGTTGACGTAATGCTTACGGCAAGAACAAGCAGCACGGTTGTATTCCACGTTGTACGTGACGGTACCGCTATGGATATTACGATAGACGTCAGTACAGTTACGCCTACCGAGTATTGATTTACTTTTAAAAGGAGCTGTCGCATCTAAGCGAGAGCGAAAAAAATTGGCGGGGTAGAAAGAAATTTCTGCCTCGCCAATGTTTTTATCTGATCAGAGAATAAAGATTTTTATCCGAATTTTGTTTTTATTTTTGCTCTAAATCCGCACGCCCCATGAGTCTGCCTCATTAAGAATTTGCTAACCGCATGTTTTTACTTCATTTTTTCATTTTTTCTCTGATTTTCATAAATTCTTAATGAGACAGCCTCTCATTTTTGTCTTTTTGCTAACTTTTATTTACTTTTTACTTCCCTTTCCTTAACCGAGGGAGCTGCAAAGATGCTTTTTATCTTCTCTTTCGGGAACTTGAATTCTCTGTCGTAGGTAAGTATTCCGTTCTTCTCCTGTTCAACGTCATAAAGCTGAGTATAGCAGAAGCCGCATACGCTCGGGTTTTCTCTGAGGACCGCTGTCAGCCCCTCAAGGCGCAAAAGAAATTCGTCCTTTGTCTTTACGGATGCACCATAGCCCCAACCGTCACCGTTCTCTACCCAGCCTATTCCGCCGTACTCGCTGAAGAAAATAGTTTTAGTGGGATCGAATATCTGACGCTTTGAGTAAATCGGATTTCTGTGAAGCTGATCCTTGACCACTCCCTTATCAACGTCCTCAAGGACGGTAGCGAATGCGGTGGGATCCTGCTGATAATCGTGAATATCGTAAGCCGCACCGATAATACGTCCGCTGTCGTCATAAGCGGGTACCGAGCCGCTGTTGATTATAACGGGGCGTGTCGGGTCCTTGGCGCGGGTGACGTTATAAATCATGAGCGGTACTTCGTTCGGCATTCTTGAGCCGTCAGGCTTATCCCACGTTTCATTGAGGGGACACCATCCGATCACCGAGGGGTGAGCCTTATCTCTTTCTAGCTCTTCAAGCCATTCGGGGATAAAGGTATAGATGTTCTCAGGCTTTGTGTGATTCCAGCCCCAGTTTCCCGCCTCGCCCCAGAGCATATAGCCGAGCTTATCGGCATGATAAAGAAATCTCGGCTCAAATACCTTCTGATGAAGCCTTGCACCGTTAAAGCCGAGTGCCATAGAATCCTCAATATCTTTACGCAACGCCCCGTCCGTCGGAGCTGTATATATTCCATCGGGATAGAAGCCCTGATCGAGAACAAATCTGCCGAAAACGTACTCACCGTTGAGGAAGAAGCCATCCCTACTCACAGCAACCGAGCGAAGCCCGAAATAGCCGTCGGCACTGTCAATCACGGTATCACCGTCAGAAAGCGTGAAGCTCACGTCATAAAGCCTGCCTGCGCCCACCTCCCAAAGATGTCTCTCGGAAAGAGCCGAGCTTATATGCGCGGTCTCGGAGCAAACCGTGGTTTCGGCACGTCCGACCGCACGTCCCTCATAACAAATGAGGGCTGAAAGCTTTTTACCGAGTGCCGCCTCACTCAGCTGAACGTCAAGCGAAACGGAGGGTGCTTCTATGTCGCATACTGCACCGTAGTTTATTATATGAGCGGGGTTGACCGCTTCAAGCCAAACCGTCTGCCATATACCCGTTGTTCTCGTATAGTAGCAGCCCCTGGATGCGAACGCTACAGACTGCTTACCCGAAAGCTGCTTGCCTGCGCGTACACTGTCAATAGCTTCAATGGCTATGAGAGCGTGCGAGCCGCTCACAAGCGAGGTTATATCTGCGGAAAACGGAGTGTAGCCGCCCTTATGAGAAGCAGCTTTTTTGCCGTTTACGTAAACGTTTGTCTCCCAATCGGAAGCACCTATATGTAGGATTATACGCTTTCCCGAAAAGCTCTTAGGTATATCAACGTCTCTTTTGTACCATACGCAGTTCATGTAGTCCGTGTGCGCTATTCCCGAAAGCTTACTCTCAGGGCAGAACGGTACTACTATCTTTTTATCAAATGCATAGGCTCCCTTGTAATCCAGGTCCTTGCCCGACAGTGAATTGTCGATGATGAAATCCCATTCACCGTTAAGGCACACCCACTCGCTCCTGACAAGGTTGGGGCGCGGATATTCGGATCTCGGGCATACGGTGTCATTCATAGTAATTTTCCTTTCTTTTATTATGCGGTTGTTTTGTTTTATTGTTTTTGAAGAACTGATAAAGATAGCAGGGTATCATTCCGTTATAAAGCTTTCTCACCTTATCCGCACGTCTGCCGTAAAGAGTCTCAAAGGAGCGGTGCGAGGTTATGATATAAGCCTGCCACGGCTCAAGAGAACGGAAATGCCTACCCATTTTGCGGTACAGCTCCTCTGTGGTTTTCAGGTCGAGAAGTCTCTCACCGTAGGGCGGATTTGTTACAATGGTCGCACGCCTGCCGGGCGCCTCGATACGGAGCGCATCGCAAACAAAGGCAGTAACCGTACTCTCAACACCGGCAAGCCTTGCATTATGGCGTGTCAATTCAACAGCGGCAGGATCTATATCCGAGGCAAACACCTCAAAATCCACGTCGCGCTCACCCTCTTCGGCTTCCTCTCTTGCCGCGTCAAATCTTGCTCTTCCTATGAAAGGGAAGCTCTCAGCCGCGAAGCGGCGCTTCTTGCCGGGAGCAATATTCCTCATAAGCATTGCCGCCTCTATGGCTATAGTTCCGCTTCCGCACATAGGATCCCAAAGAAGCACGTTTTCCCTCGGGCGCGATATTTTTGCAATCGCGGCAGCAAGTGTTTCCCTTATCGGGGCCTCGTTTGCATCCTTACGGTAGCCTCGCTTATGCAGCGGCATACCCGAGGTGTCGATCATCAGAGTAGCTACGTTATTCAGTATAAAGAACTCTATTTGATATTTTATTCCCTCTTCGGGGAAATAGGTAAGTCCGTATACCGATGAAAGCTTTTTTACGACCGCCTTTTTGATTATCGCCTGACAGTCGGGTATAGAATGAAGCTCGGATTTTATGGAATGCCCCTTTACGGGGAATGCGTCGGGCTTTCCTATAAAATCCTCCCACGGAAGTGCGTACGTTCCGTCAAAAAGCTCAGCGAAGCTGTCAGCCGAGAACGAGCCTACCTTTATGAGAATACGCTCGGCATACCTTAAAAATACGTTTGAAAGTGCAACCGCCTCCTCGTCGCCGAGGAAGGTAACGCGCCCGTCTATTGTAGATATTCTCTCATAACCGAGGGCATCTATTTCCTCTCCGAGAAGATGCTCCATGCCGAAAAGGCAGGTTGCAACAAGCTGTAATTTCATTTGAGAAACCTCTTTGCGTTTTAATTATCCGCACTGTCCGGCAGATAATTTTCAAAAATTACGGTACAAAAACCGTTTTTATATGCCTCTTCCTCTGCCTCTTTGGAGCGAACGGTCCAAGCCACAACAGGCACGCGGAACAGGGTACGCAATATGGGCAGGGGGAACATACTCGGTCTTTCGTAATTCATGGCAATGAAAGCAGGGCGTGCTATAAAATTGAGAAGAAATCTCTGTATTATCCTATATTTAAAGGAACGGTATTTTTCATTCTCGGTGAGCTTATCCGCAAGAAATCCGCAGGGAACGCCCGGCATGCTTTGCTTGATAGCTCCGAACGCCAGAGGGCTGAAGGACTCCACTATGAACTCTCCGCCGTACCCCGAGAGCATCTCGGCAGTCTTTTCGGAAATAGAGTGATCCATTCCCTGCTCCTTGATTTCAACAAGCAGGGGTACCTTACCGCCAACAAGCTCCAATACCTCAGTGAAGGTAGGAATCTTATCCTCGGTGCCCATAAGCGAGAGCTGCTTCAGCTGTTGCAAGGTAAGGTCCGAGACCTTTCCGCTTCCGTTTGTAACACGGTCAAGAGTTGCATCATGGAAAACAACCAGCTCACCGTCCTTAGAAAGGCGAACGTCAAGCTCTATTCCGAAGCCGCGCTCTACCGCACGCGAGAATGCGGTGAGCGAATTTTCCGCACAGAACGTATCACTGCCAACGGTGCCGTGCAAACCTCTGTGGGCATATTTTTTCGTTTTATAATAATCCATTTTGCTGTTTTTCCCGGGGGCTATAAGGAAAAGCCATACTCCGAGCAAAACAACTATCGTCGGTAGTGCTATATAAAGAAACAGCATATTATCTTTCCTCTTTAGTCGTCAGCACCGCCAAGGCTCTCAAGGGCACCCTGCGCCTCGGGCTTTGCGTCACCGTGCTTAACGAAGAACATAGTAATGAACGAGCATACAACGAAGAAGGTACCGAAAGCGAAGAACATGAGTCTCATGCCGAACGCATCGTACAAAGCACCCGAAAGGATGGGAGCAACTATCTGTGCCGCCATTGAAGCGGTGTAGTAATATCCCGTATACTTTCCTACCTCTCCGCCCTTTGCAAGCTCTACGACCATCGGGAAGGAATTTACGTTTATCGTTGCCCAACCTATTCCGGCAAGCGCAAATATGGGATACATAAGAGCAGCAGGAGATGCCGAGGTGATGAAGTTTGCGATGAAGAATGCCGATGCAAGCATTACTATACCCGCAAGTATGGTCTTTCTTCTGCCTATCTTAGAGGCAACTATTCCGACGGGAATATAAGCAACTATTGCGGCAGCCTGAGCCACGATAAGAGTAAAGTTGTAGTCAAAGTTCAGAACGTTTGATGCATATACCGAATATTTGCTGGTTATTGAATTATATCCGATATACCAGAGCGCAACCGATGCGAGTATAAGCATAAGAGAAATAAGCTCAGGGCGTGAGAGCTTTCTTTTTGCCTGTGCCTGTGTCTCATCCTCGGGCTTATCCGCAAGACCGAGTCTTACGGTTTCACAAGCCATCTCGTCAGCCCATTTCTTCTCCTTTACCGTGAGGAGGAAAACGGTAAGGCCGATAAGCATTACCGCACATACGGCAACGACGTAGCCTGTATACTGCATGTAGTGATTTTTAGATGTTGCAAATACCATACCGAGACCGAGAACGATAATACCGCCTGCGGTTCCCATAAGGTTTATGATAGCATTTCCCTTTGAGCGCAGAGGCTTCACCGTAACGTCGGGCATAAGCGCTACCGCAGGAGAGCGGAAGGTCGCCATTGCAACGAGAACCACAAGAAGCGTTGCGATAAATCCAACCAGAGGAAGCGGATTTTCAATTGTGAGATCAAGAGCCATTTTTACAAGCTCTTCGGTTTCAAGCTTGCCCTCAAGCGCGGGAATTCCCGCTGCTGTGATCTTTGCGAGCTGATAATTATCTATAAAGGTGAGACAGGTAAAGGCGATCACCGCTGCAATCGAGCCAAAGAATACAAACGGAGTTCTCTTTCCGTATTTGGTCGATACCTTGTCCGATATTGCACCGAACACGGGAAGCATGAATACCGCCAGCACGTTGTCAATAGACATTATCGCACCGGATGCAGTCTGAGGCAGACCAAAATGGTTTGTCAGTATCAGTGGAACAATAGCGTCATACGCTTGCCAGAATGCGCTGATGAGAAAAAAGGCAAAGCCTACCAGGATCGTGCGTTTGTAATTGAGTTTCATGATTGGTTATCCTTTCAGTTGTCGTGCGAAGATGGTTAAATTCCTTTCGCCGCCATTACGATAATAACATATTTATATTATTTTGTCAAATACTTTATTTATAATTCTTCCGAATGCGTATTGTATTAACTTCTCCTACGGCATTATCAATCTTGACAAGCGCAAAATATAATTGTATAATATATAGAAAAGGTTAGAGGGGAGGCTGCAAATTGAATATATTACGTTACGTATGCGGCTCAGACGTTGATAAGCTGAAAGCGGAATTTGCATCCTTTGGAAACAAAACGGTAGTTGCCCTCGGTTTTTTTGACGGTATGCATAAGGCGCACAGGGAGCTCTTTAGGATAGCGAGGGCAGAGGCAGATCGTATCGGTTGCCCCCTTGCCGTGTTCACTTTTTCGGGTAAAAGCGCATCGCTGAAGTCCGGTGTTCTCCGCCTGTTTACGGATGCCGAGAAGCTGCAACTGCTCTGTGAGTGCGGTGCGGATATTGTTCTCTCATGCGATTTCGATGCCCTGTCCGACATGCCGCCCGACAGCTTTGTGCGCGATTTTCTTTGCGGCACAATGCGAGCCGGTGTCGCGGTATGCGGCTACAATTTCCGTTTTGGGCGAGGCGCTTCGGGCACGGCGCGTGAGCTGTCGGCTCTCATGAAGAGCTGCGGCGGTGATGCTGTCGTTGTCGATAAGCTTTACGTGGGTGACGTATCCCCCTCGTCTACCCTTATCAGAGAGCTGCTTTCCAAGCGGCAGCTGCGGCGTGCCTGGGAACTGCTCGGTATTCCCTATTTCATCACGGGAGAGGTGCAGCACGGCAAAGGAATCGGCACGAGTATGGGTATACCGACGGTAAACACCGAGCTTTCGGATGAAAGATTTGCTCTGCCCTGTGGGGTTTACAGCACGGCTGTGCCGATAGGCGGCAAGGTCTTTCGCGCGTTGACGAATATAGGAAGCTGCCCGACTTTCGGTGAAAGGCATGTACATGCCGAGACCTATATTCTCGGTTTTGACGGTGATCTTTATACTAAGCAGCTGAGGATATATTTCGTAGATTATCTGAGAGAAGAAAAGAGCTTTGCCGACAAGGATGAGCTGATAAAACAAATAAATGATGATAAGATCAGAGCTTTTGAGCTCAGCAAGGAGATAAAATGGCAGGAAATTGGACTAAACTGACAGTAACGGTTGCCGTAGGCGACACCGACCGTGCAGCTGCGGTAATAAGCATGCTCGACAATGGGCTTATGATAGAGGATTACAGCGATTTTTCCTTAAACGGCATGTACGGAGAGCTTGTTGACGACACTATACTGAATGCTGACCGCTCACATTCAAAAATATCTATCTTTGTTCCCGAGGAGAAAAACCTCGCGCAGTACGTGGAATTTATCGAAGCCAAGCTCACCTCGGAGGCGATAGGCTACACCTTGGAGCTTGTGGGCATGGAGGAGGAAAACTGGGCGGACTCGTGGAAAAAATATTTCAAGCCCATCCCCCTCGGCAAGGTTACTATCGTGCCCGCATGGGAGGATTATAATGAAAAAGACGGTGAGGTAGTAATACGCATAGATCCCGGCATGGCATTCGGCACGGGTACGCATGAAACGACCAGACTCGTCATGAAAATAATGCAAAACGTTATAAAAGGCGGAGAGCGGGTACTTGACGTTGGCTGTGGCTCAGGCATCCTCTCTATATGCGCATCAAGGCTCGGCGCACGTTCTTGCAACGCATACGACATCGACCCGGTGGCAGTAAAGGTCACCCGCGAGAACGCACAGATAAGCGGCTGCGGCAATATCGTTGCCGACGTATCCGACCTTTTGAAAAACGTTGAAAGAAAGCCGGGCGGCTACGATATCTGCGTTGCCAACATAGTTGCCGATATTATTCTGCGTATGCTCCCCGATATACATACCTATCTTTCCCCCTGCGCACCCATAATACTTTCGGGTATAGTTGCCGAGCGTGAGGACGATATAAAAGCCGCCGCAATTTCACACGGCTACAGAGTTGTACAGACCGAACGCGAAAACGATTGGGTAGCTGTCATGATAGTCGGAGGTTAAACATGCCGAGATTTTTTATTGATACATCGCAAATTGACGGCTCGTCCCTCTCAGTTCTGGGAGAGGATGCAAGGCATATTGCAAGATCCCTGCGTATGGCGGTAGGAGACAGTATAACGGTTGCCACGCCCGACGGTACAGAGCACGTCTGCACGCTAACAAAAATACGTGACGAGCGGTGTGATGCCGATATTATCTCAAGCTCCCCCTCGGCGGCGGAGCCGCGATCCCGCATTATACTTTTCATGGCTTATCCGAAATCGGACAAGCTTGAAACCGTTATCCAGAAGGCTGTGGAGCTCGGGGCATCGAAAATAGTCCCCTTTGAATCCTCGCGTTGCATCAAAAAGCCCGATGCGGCAAAAGCCGAGGCACGCACAGAACGCCTTAACAGAATAGCCGCTGAGGCAGCAAAGCAATGCGGCAGAGGTATACTTCCGTCAGTCAGTGCGCCAATCGGCTACAACGCCATGCTCAGGGCTGCAAATGAAGCCGATGATGTCATTTTCTGCTACGAAGGCAGCGGTACGCGCTCCTTAAAGGCAATACTTTCCGAAATGCAAAGCGCACCCGCCTCAATTTCGGTTATAGTCGGCTGTGAGGGTGGATTTTCCCCGGAAGAAGCCGCTGCTGCGCAGGATGCGGGAATGAAAATGGCAAACCTCGGACCGAGGATACTGCGCTGCGAGACCGCTCCCGCCTACGTTTTGTCAGCAATTTCCTATCATTTTGAATTGTCAAATGGATAAAAATTACAATTAGCACAAAAAAATTTTAACTTTTTTGGTGAAAAATAAAATTTTTTTGAAAAAACTATTGAAAAACGACAAAAAATAAGGTAGAATATAAGGCAGTATAAACAAAACGCATTGTGAATAATCTGAAAGGGGATATATTTATGTCCAACCGTTTGTTCCAAACAGTCATTCATCAGATGAAGGACGTTCTCGGACGTACCATCGGTGTAATTGACGAAAACGGAATTATTATTGCCTGCAGCGAGCTTGGCAAGATCGGAGAATCAAGGCAAAGAATAAGAGAAGAGCTTGCCTATTCTCAGGGTACTGTCAGCTACGAGGGATATTCTTACCGCTTCATCACCTCATCGGGAAAGAACGACTGTATAGTTTTCTCGGAGGGTAACGATTTCGAGGCTGACAGAACGACTCAGCTCCTCGCAATTGCTCTCGGAAACATCAAGAGCCTTTATGATGAAAAGTATGACAAGGGCTCCTTTATTAAGAACATAATCCTTGATAATATTCTTCCGAGCGATATCTATATCAAATCAAACGAGCTTCACTTTAATAATGAAGATAGCCGCGCTGTACTCGTTATCAAATTCCACGGAGCAACGGAGCTTCCCCCTTATGAGATCATTCAGGCTATTGTGGACGGCAGCACGAGAGACTACGTCATCAGCATCAGTGAGCAGGATATCGTTATAGTAAAAGAGGTTGACCGTGCGGAAAGCTCGGAGACACTTGTTTCATTCGCTAAAAACATTCTCAAGGTTGCGGCAAACGAGTACGGAGCAAAGGTGCTTATCGGTATATCCTCTATCGTTGAAAATCTCAAGGATCTTGCAAGAGCTTACAAGGAAGCAAGGATCTCCCTTGAGGTGGGCAAGGTGTTCGATATCGAGCAGCCCATCATGTCCTACGAAAGCCTTGGCATTGGCAGACTTATATATCAGCTTCCTCCCACACTTTGTGAGATATTCCTCAGCGAGGTATTCAAAAAAGGCTCTCTTGAATCGCTTGATAAGGAAACGCTTATGACGGTACAGAGCTTCTTTGAGAACAACCTCAACGTTTCCGAAACGTCCAGAAAGCTTTTCGTACATAGAAACACGCTTGTTTACAGGCTTGAAAAGATAAGAAAGCTCACAGGACTCGATCTTCGCGAATTTGATCATGCAGTTACCTTCAAGGTAGCTCTTATGGTAAAGAAATACCTCACGAGCAAGCCTACGAAATTCTGATCGCTTTCTTCGACAAACTTTTTGAGATCTATCATTTATACTATATAAATAAATTGCCCTGCGTTAGCTGCGCAGGGTAAAATCTTGAAGAAGCCTCCGGTACGCTTGAATATCACCGAGGCGAAGGAATTGTTTTGGAAAAAAGATCACGTGTTATACAAACCTCACTGATAGCTGTCGCGATGCTGATAATAGTCGCATTGCTCGTTACAGCTGTCATCGCATCTCTCGGCGGCGGCAAGGATAACTCTGCACCCACGATTGCAGACCACCTTGACGGCTCGGGGCTTCCGCCTTACAACGAGCAGCTGCTGGAGCTTATCGAAAGTTGCTTTGACGTCTACTATTATACCGATATCGAAGAGCCTGAGACTCTCGCTGCAAAAACCGTTTCGGCATACAACGAATTTTGTAAATCGGAGATAGACGAGGCGGATAGGGATGCTGTCACTCTTGCAATAATAGATTGCTATATTTACGCCATCGGCGACAAATATGCATTTTATCGCACCGAGGCTGAAAGCAACGACTATACCACCGACATGAGCGGAAGCTTTGTCGGAATAGGTATCACGGTTTCAAGAAACGAAATAGAAAATACCATAACCGTTACCTCGGTTGAACCGAATTCGCCGGCACAGAGGTCGGGAATGATGGTGGACGATCTTATCGTTGCGGTTGACGGAGCGAGTATTGACGATATAGGTATCAACGAGATCGTAAACAAAATACGCGGTGAGGTTGGCACCGCGGTGACGGTAACTGTCCTGCGCGGCGGTGAGCGCATACACTGCGAGGCCATTCGAGAAAAGATCACCGAAACTACGGTTTTCACCTCCTATCTTGCCGACGGCAAGGTTGGTTATATCAAGATAACGGGCTTTAAATCCAACACGGCTGCGCAGTTCATTAGCGCAGTAAGTACGATTGAGGCATCGGGAGCATCGGCTGTGATCTTCGATCTTCGCGGAAATCCCGGTGGATATTTGTCAGCAGTAACGGCAATGCTCTCTTACCTTGTCCCCGACGGAACCACGATCGCTTCGTTTTCAAACAGCAAGCAACCGATATACGCATCAAGCGGTACGGAGCTTGAAGCGAAGGACCACGTGCTGACTATCCCCTCGGCAGTGCTTTGCAATTCATCATCCGCATCAGCGGCAGAGCTTTTCTGCGCTGCGATGAGAGACTACAACGAAATGAGTCTGCTTCAGTCAACACTCGTTGGCACTCTCACTTACAAAAAGGGCGTTATGCAGACCACCATTCCGTTCTCTGACAATTCAACGCTCACTCTTACCACAGCACTTTACAATCCACCCTCTGGAACGAACTTCAACGAGGTCGGTGTTGCCCCCGACGTAACGGTCGGCGAGGGCGAGGACTATATAGAAAAGGCACTCAACGTGCTTTCACCCTACACAGAATAATTTGCAGATTAATATTTAGGAGAATATACAAATGGCAGAAACAAAAATCTACACACAGGAAGGCTTTAAGGCACTTCAGGATGAGCTCGACTACCTTGTAAACGTAAGAGTAGAAGAGAACAAAAAGGAGATCTCCACGGCACGTTCTTTCGGAGACCTCTCGGAAAACAGCGAATACGATGAGGCGAAAGAAGAGCAGGGTAAGATACACGCCCGCATTGCAGAGCTTCGCGAAATGATCGCAAATGCAAAAATAGTAGACGAGTCGCAGATCGACGAGAGCAAGGTCAGCGTTGGCTCTATCGTAGTTGTTTACAACGTTACGCGTGAGAAAGAATTCACCTATCACATAGTAGGCTCTTACGAGACAAATCCTCTTGCGGGAAAGATCTCCGACGATTCGCCTATCGGACGTTCGCTTCTCGGTGCAAGAGCCGGTGATGAAGTGTTCGTTCCCGGTGTGCGCGAGCAGGTGCTTCAGGTAAAGAGCGTTACAAGAGCAAAAGAGCAGCACTAAAAATCAGAAAGGACTTACTTCTATGGCAGAAAACGTATCCAACAATTTAAGCGATACCAGCGAGCTTAAAATTCGCCGTGACAAGCTTGCCGCACTTCAGGAGGCGGGCAAAAATCCTTTTGAAATAACAAAGTACGATATCACTCACACAAGTGCCGAGGCAATAAAGCAGTATACCGAGAGCGAGGCTCTCGTTGCTGAGGGCACCGAGATAACCGTTCGCATTGCGGGCAGAATGGTCGGAAAGCGCGTTATGGGTAAGGCATCCTTTGCGCACCTGCTTGACGATGCGGGAAAAATACAGCTTTACGTTGCGCGTGACGATCTCGGTGAGGAAGCCTACGCAGACTTCAAAAAGTGGGACGTTGGTGATATAATCGGTGTTGAGGGTATTCTTTTCCGTACAAGAACGGGAGAGATATCCGTACACGTCAAGGGGGCAACGCTCCTTGCAAAGTCTCTTATTCCCTTGCCCGAGAAGTTCCACGGTCTTACAAATCTTGAACAAAGATACAGACAAAGATACGTAGACCTTATCGCTAATCCCGAGGTCAAGGACACGTTCGTTAAGCGTTCCAGAATTCTCTCTCTTATCCGTTCATTCCTTGACTCCAAGGGCTACCTTGAGGTTGACACGCCCATACTCGTTCCGCTTGAAATCGGTGCGTCCGCGCGTCCTTTCAAAACACACCACAACACCCTTGATATTCCAATGTACCTGCGCATTGAAACCGAGCTTTACTTAAAGAGGCTCATCGTTGGCGGTATGAACAAGGTTTACGAGGTCGGAAGAATATTCAGAAACGAGGGCATGGACCCCAAGCACAACCCCGAATTTACGACGATCGAGCTTTACGAGGCATTCACCGATTACTACGGCATGATGGATCTTGTTGAGGAGCTGTACAAGATGCTCGCAAAGGAGATCTGCGGTGATACCAAGATAACCTATCAGGGTATTGAGATCGACATGGGCAACTGGGAGCGCCTTACTATGGTCGAAGCCGTCAAGAAATATGCTGACGTTGACTACTACGCATGGCAGTCCGACGAGGATGCAAGAGCCGATGCAAAGAGACTTCACGTTGAGGTTTCCGAGGACGCAACACGCGGCACGGTGCTCGTTGAGCTGTTTGATGCTTACGTTGAGGACAAGCTTATTCAGCCCACGTTCATCTACGACTATCCCGTAGAGAACAGCCCCCTTGCAAAAAGAAAGCCCGAGGATCCCGCATTCACCGAAAGATTTGAGTATTTCATCAACTGCACGGAGTACGGTAATGCGTTTTCCGAGCTTAACGATCCGATAGATCAGAGAGAAAGATTTGAGTCTCAGGTTGCAAAGAAGCGCGCCGAGGAGCCCGAGTGCAACGCAGAGGTAGACTACGACTACGTCACCGCGCTTGAGTACGGTATGCCTCCTACAGGCGGTCTCGGCTTCGGCATTGACAGACTTGTTATGCTCCTCACCGACTCGGCTTCTATAAGAGACGTTCTTCTCTTCCCCACAATGAAGCCCGAAACCTGATCACAAGGCTGAAACTCATTATTATGCAAACACGGTTAAGTTTGTAAAATAAGCTAACAAAAAGAGGCTGCTCTTTGCTATAATAAGCATAGAACCGCCTTTTTGCATTTCTATGAATATGAGCACCCTAACGGTTGCGGCTATCCGCTCGGCGAGAAATAACACCGATATTTGTAAATAATTGATTATGCTATTGACAAATCCGTCTACAAGTGGTAGACTATATGTGTCTACAAGTATTAGACGGAGGATTTGTTATGAATGAGATAAGACTTGGAGTTATTGAGGCAAGGTTCGCAGACATAGTTTGGGCGAATGCTCCGCTTTCAACGTCGGAGCTTATAAGATTATGCGAGGCGGAGTTCGCTTGGAAGCGCACTACGACCTACACGGTGCTAAAAAGACTTTCCGAGCGTGGTATATTTAAGAACGATAACGGTACTGTAACCGTTTTAATTTCAAAAAATGAGTTCTATTCCATGCAAAGCGAAAAGGTTGTTAACGAAAGCTTTGGCGGTTCGCTCCCTGCATTTATAGCTGCATTCACCTCACGGCAGAATCTGAGCGAAGGTGAGATCGCGGAAATCCAGAGCATAATCGAGAAAATGAAAAGGAGCTGACAATGGAAGATATATTCATACGCGTTTTGAATATCAGTATCGTAGCAAGCTTCCTTGTTTTAGCCATTATTTTTTATCGTTTGTTTGCAAAGAAAGCTCCCAAATGGGTTTCTGTTTTGCTTTGGGGGCTTGTTGGACTAAGATTGCTTTTACCTTTCAGTATTCAAAGTGCTTTGAGCCTTATTCCAAGCAAAAACACCATACCGACTACGATTACTCATGATAGGTATCCTGCACTCGACACAGGCTTCGGTAGTATTGATGAGATAGTGAATCCCGTTCTTTCGGGTTCTATGGAAGCTCGCCCTGAGTACAGTGCAAATCCTATGCAAGTTTGGTTGAGCGTGCTCGGTTGGATTTGGCTCTCGGTTATGTTCTGTATGCTTATCTATATGACGGCATCGTTTATTTACCTGCGTTTAAAAACAAAAGTTAAGGTAGAACGAGAAGATAACGTATATCTTTGCGACTATGTTAAAACTCCGTTTATCCTCGGAATAATCAGACCGAGAATTTATTTACCCTCGGATATATCGGATAAGGATTATCCGCCTGTGGTTGCACACGAAAGAGCGCATATAAAAAGACTCGACCACATTTGGAAACCTCTAGGGTTCTTGCTTCTCTCTATTTATTGGTTCAATCCGCTTTTGTGGATTGCTTACGTTCTTTTATGCCGTGATATCGAGTCGGCTTGCGACGAAAAAGTCATTTCCGATCTTGGTGATAGTGAAAAAGCTGATTATTCAGAAGCACTTTTGACACTCGGCATAAAAAACAGAGTCATTTCCGCGTGCCCTCTGGCTTTCGGTGAAGTATCGGTTAAGTCAAGAGTATCGGCTATTTCAAAGTATAAAAAGCCTGCAACTATTGCAATTGCTATTTCGCTTATGGTCTGCACTATATTTGCCGTTTGTTTTTTGACGTACAAAAAGAACAATACAGTAGCGATAACCACGGGAGTCTGGTATGCCGGAAAAGTAATCGGTACAACCGACACAAACGCCACCTGTGATGATATTCCTCTCTTTGTTTTTACCGAAAACGGTGATTTGCTCGTAGAATCCAATAATCTTGCCGATCTTTCTTACGTTAGACTCGGAAAGATGAATACCGCATACGTATCAAAAAGCGAATACGAAGCAATTTTGGAAGAAGTCACCTTCCGCGAAGGCTACAATGCGGAATATTTTCACAACGTCATCAAATCAGCTTGGCGAATAACCCCTTCCATTTCTTCCGGGGTACAACACGAAGAAGTGTATCTCCTACGCTCCGAAAAAGAGCTTTACATGGGTTATGCCGATGATGACAAAATCGGCACGCTCTATGAACTTAGGTTTAATGAAGCCTTGCCTACGTACCTTTATACTCTGAAATATACTTCTCCTGATGTTAATAATGCAGCTTTAATTCTTGATTCAAGTAACGGAACCGGGCGAATAACGTTTGGCGATCATTCAAGCTATACAGCACTTGGTACTTATGAATACAAAAACTCAAAGCTAATCTTCACAACTACGGATTACTTTGAATTAAAGCTTGTGTTCCTCGACGTAGGCGGTGCGCTTATATATTCCGAACAGGACTCGGACACACACGGATTATCGGGTTTGTTACCTGACGGAATTTCGTTCCGAGGCTATTATCAGCTCTATGCCGCTTCAAGTTGTACGACTTGGTTTGACATTAACAATGATGGAAAACAGGAACTCATATCTGCTAACATCGGGAATAACGGCACTCTATGGTATCTCATTCACTCGCAGGGAGTTGCTCTCGCAAACAACACCATTCCTTTCACAAAATACGATGATATCAGATTTGAAGAAAAGGACGGTTCTCTTTACCTCATTTGCGAATATAGTGCTGTTGATTTCACTTCGTACCGTTACAAAGTAAGCTTTGACGGTGAGAATCTCATCTTTACTCCGGAGGAATAACCAATGAAGCAATTTAAGAATATATTTATCTTTGGCGTTATCGTCCTCTTGCTTGTCGGTGTTATGATAATTCAGTATGCGACACCTTCACGCATGGTTGATTTCAGAGGTGAAATTCTAAATGTTGCCGTGTCCAAAGACGGTATAATAACTATTTATGCCGCTAACGACTACGCAGGGGATTTCCTCTTCAGAATTGATGATAAAAGCAAGCTTGAGAACTGTTGCGGTGAAGAGATCGGTATAGATGATTTGAGCAAGGGAAATATGGTGGATATCAATTATCGTAAGTATCTTTTCAAGGAAGAGACTATTCATACAGTAAAAACGCTTAAAATACACGATTAATGATGCAAAAGAGGTCGTCCAAAGCTGCACAAGTCCGTAAAAAGCGGACAATTAAAAAAAGAGGAATATTTACTTTTTAGAGTTGATTTTTTAAAAGAATACATGTATAATTGTCTTACGAATAAAAAACGTACGTAGAAATGAGGGAGAGCCTTTCATGGATGAGAAAGAACAAAATATAAACGAAAGTCCAAACATCAAGGTGGGAACTAAGTTTTCGGCGTGGCTGGATAATTATTGGTATCACTATAAGTGGCATACGATTGCCGCTTTGTTTGTAATATTCATCGTGACCATCTGCACAGTGCAAACCTGCTCAAGAACCGAAATGGATATACAGATAATGTATGCGGGAAATGACGATATAAAGATGCTTTCGGGCGGCGAGGAGCTTTCCGAATACGAGGTGCTGATGAAAGCGGTGCGCCGCTTTGTGCCCGACAGGGACGGTGATGGTGGCAGGAACGTTGCCCTGCTCACGCTTTTCTTGCCCTCTGACAAGCGAGTGGCAGAGCTGAAAGAGGAGCTCGGCAAGGGATACGAGCTGAACTATACGCTGATAAACGACAACAGCGAAACCTTTGATGCAAATATAGTCTACGGTGATTATTATATATGCATACTCTCATCGCATCTTCTCGATAAAAAGACCGTTTCGGATGAAGCGAACAACCCGTTCGTCAAAATAACGCATTATCTGCCCGAGGGTGCAGAATATTCCTACGGCGCTGAAAATTCCGACACGGGTGGCTACGTGCTTCATTCCGACTACGGTGTTTACCTCTCATCTACTCCCCTTGCCGACAATCCCGGCTTTTCGGAGCTGTCAGCTGATACGGTAATAGCTATGCGTAAATTTTCCGACGTGACCTCTGCCTTCAGCACCTCAAAATCCGAGGACTATTTCAGATACACCGAGGACGTGCTTCGCCGTATGTTAAAGGACGAGGCGTATGAATAACAAATGCCCGAGCGGTGCCGACCGCACCGCCACGCAGTGAAAGAGGATACCGACTTTTATTATGAAACCTACTTTTTTGAAATACGACAAGCCTATCCTTACCGCCATGCTCCAAGCGGACAATCCGAAAAGAGTGGAGGAGCTTATGGAAATGGCACGCCTCGGTGGAGCCGAGGCATTCGGTATGCAATTCTGCCGAATGAAAGAGGAATATCGCACGGAAGAAATATACAGGCACTTGATGAGTCTTGCCGCACCTTACCCCACGTACGTGACGAATTATCGCCAAGGCTACAATGAGGGACGGGATGACAGCGAGCTTGCCCAAGGTCTCCTAACTCTTGCGCGGTGCGGTGCCACCTTGTGCGACGTTATGGGCGATATGTTTGACAGGCAGCCCGATGAAATGGCAAAGGATAGCGGTGCGATAGCAAAGCAAATGCAGCTCATAGACGAGCTGCACGCCCTTGGTGCCGAGGTCATTATGTCCTCGCACGTCTGCAAATTCACGCCTGCCGAAAGGGTGCTCGAAATAGCCCTTGAGCAACAAAGACGAGGCGCCGATATCTGCAAAATAGTGCTTGGAGCGAGTAGCATGGCTGAGCAGATAGAAAATCTCAGAATTATTGATATGTTGAAAAGTAAGCTCGAAATCCCCTTCCTTATACTTTCCTCAGGCAATTGCCGCATACTGCGGCGCATCGGCGGTGAGCTTGGATGCTGTATGTATCTTTGCGTTGCCGAGCACGATGAATTTTCAACAGCAACACAGCCGCTGCTTAAAGACGTGAAAAAAATAAGAGATATTTTATCGGAGGAAAACAAATGAAAGCAATACTTGTAAACGACGACAAGAGTTTGCGTTGGGACAACGTACCCGACCCCGTACTGAAAGCTGATGAGGTACTGATAGAAATACACGCTGCGGCACTTAACCGTGCCGATCTTATGCAGCGCGAGGGTGATTACCCACCTCCTGCAGGCTGCCCGGAATGGATGGGGCTTGAGGTTGCGGGAATTATCGCGGCTATCGGTGAGGATGCCCGTGAGAACTCGGATTGGAAGATCGGAGATAAGGTATGCGCGCTGCTTGGCGGCGGCGGATATGCGGAATACGTCAGCGTAAGATACGACATGCTCATGCCCGTGCCGAAAAATTGCAGCATGATAGAGGCGGCGGCTATCCCCGAAGCCTTTGCAACCGCATATCTCAATCTGTTCACCGAGGGCGGCTTGGAGAGCGGAAACACACTTTTGATGAACGCAGGTGCCTCAGGACTTGCCAGCGTTATAATTCCCATGGCAAAGGCGTTCGGTGCACGCGTGATAACTACCGTTCTTTCGGACGATATTGCCGCTTCCATAAAGCACCTCGGTGCTGACGTTATCGTAAACACCTCAAGTGAGGATATTTCCGAGGTGTTACAGCGAGAGCTTGCAGACGGGCACGGCGTTGACGTTGGTATAGACTGCCTCGGCGGCGAGATAATGGGCAAGTGCATCCATTATCTTACCCACGGAGCAAGGTGGATAATGATAGCCGCCCTCGCAGGTACAAAAACCGAGATAGACCTCAAAAACATTTACGTGAGAAACGTAAGAATAATAGGCAGCACGCTGCGCTCGCGCAGCCCCAAGGTCAAGGCGAATATACTCGCAGGCATCGTGCGTGACGTTTATCCAAAGATAGAAGCGGGAGCTGTCAAGCCCACAATATATAAGGTACTGCCTATCACAGAGGCAGAAGCGGCACACGACATACTTTACCGCGGTGAAAACGTAGGTAAAGTTGTTCTTCGCGTAAGATAACACAACCTGACAAAAACGGCAAAAGCATTGCACATGCAATCCCGAGTGGGGAGCACGCGTAATGCTTTTGCTTTATTTTATCCTTTTTTAAATTTCTATAAGCCTATCAAGCTTTTCACCGCAGGCATCAAGCTTGTCGCGCCCACCGACAACGCATATACCGCCGTCACGGTTTATGCGCTCCACGAGCTCTGCCGCAGAGAGAAGATCCTCAGCTGAGGTCGAAAGCATCTCGCGGCGTGCGGTCAATCTATCCTCATAGCTCTCAGAGCGTAAGTATGCACCGATAGCAAGAGCCGATAGAACCTTCGGGGTTATAAGCGGATCGGCATCACCGACAGCACCTATTATAAAGGTAGTTATATCTTCACCGGATGCGGCAAGCTCACGCAGATACTGCGCGCTCTCGGCAAAGCGGTCTGCCGAGCGGTTTGCATCAGGATCTCTGTAGGTATAGAAGCCGCACGTTCCGCTTGCGCGTTTAATGAAGCCTGCGCCGTAAGCACCGCCCTGTACCCTTATTACGTTCCAAAGATATCCGTACGAAAGTATAGTCTTTACTACTCCGAGGGAGCCGTGCACCCCGTCGGCATAATCGCATGCGTTACCTGCAAGAGCAGCGTATGAAATGGCGGCAGGAATAACAATTCCCTCTTTTCTTACGCCAAGCGGCTTTATCGCAGTGCCGTGCGAGATCTTCTCCCCCTCAGGGAAAATCGCGATAAGCTCACTCATATAAGAGTCGTTTCTCACGCCTGTATGACAGGCGGTAAGGCGGGAGCGTGTAAAGATACGCTCGGCTGTTTTTGCGAGTACATCGCATAGCTCGTCTGCACGGGCGGCATAGTTTGCATCAAGCTCCTTGATGCGAAGATAGAACTCTATACCGTCAATACACTCGCAAACCGCAGACTCGGTGCTGACGTATGCAGCACTCCTTGCGAACGCAACGCTGTGACCTGATGCCGCAATTGCCTCGGCATTTCCTGTTTTTATCTGCTTTACTATCTTGCCTATCGCAGTCTTATCCGAAAATACGGAGGAGCAAAGCACCTCGCGGATAATATCACGCGCTGACGTGAGTTTAGAATCAAGAGCACTGACGGACACCTGGAAATACGGAGCCGTTAGCTTATTCCCCGTTGCAACTATAACCGACGTTGAGAACACGCCAAGCTCGGTTTTTATCTTCGTCTGAAGAGCCACGGCATCGGTCTTTTCGGTTGGTACGTTTTTGAAAAGGTCGGTAAGCAGGGATACGTAGAACAGCTCCTCTTCACTGAAATCCGAAAGGTCAAACAAAAGATTAGCATAGGTTATTCCCCTTGACGCAGCCTTTGTGTAAAGTGCGGGTACTCCGTCCTGAGTGTATTCCTCGGTTGGATATTTTTCGGGCGTGTCCGATATATCCGAAATTTCAAGCTTGGGAAGCGTTGCAAGCACCTCGGGCGTATCCGATAACTGCTGCCATGCTTCGAGAGCCGCTGTTTTTTCTATAAGCTCGGCTATCTCGGTATCGCTCATCCCGCTCTTCACCCGGGCGAGCTTAGCGCGCTCGGCATTGGCGCGTTCTTCACCCAATGTGCATGAGGGAAGCATGTAAAGAGTTGCGCTGTGCTCCGACGCGAGGAATATACGCGCTGCAAGCTGCTCGTAATAATCTGTATCAATAGCCGCACGCAAAAAGGCAATATCCTCTTCAAACGAAAGTGCAGCTATAGGATCACCGCCGTAAAGCCACGTATCAAGTGCGGTCATCGCATAGGATATTCCCGCAGGAAAGGTTGCCATGTCCTGCTCCCTTACGCGGAACTCCATGCTGTTCAGTGCCGCGGTGAGTGCCTTTTTATCTATCCCCTGCTCACAGATGTTCCTGATAGTGTCAAGCGCCAACGCCCTCGCACACTCAAGCTTATCCTCCGCTACGTTCTTTATCTCAATAATCACCGAGTTCTGCTGAATACCGTCATAGGATATGAAGCTTGCATCCTCGCACACGCCGGAATCAAGCATTGCCTTTTTAAAGGGAGCCTCGTTGCTACCGGCTATAGCATCGGTTATCATCCCAAGCGCTGATATGATGCGCCGCTCGGTAAAATCGCCTGCCGCAAAGCCAAGGCAAACACGCGCCTTGCCCTCGGGGCTCTCACCGCTTGATATCTCGTAGTGCATCGTATGCTCGGTGTGACCCATAGGGGGTACTGTGGGTATATCCGAGTTTACCTCAAGGTAATCGTATTCGCAAAGAAAACTGTCAAGCAAGGCAAGAGTTTTATCAAGATCAACGCTGCCGTCAAGAATTATGCGCGAGTTTGAGGGATGATAATATTTCTTATGAGATGTAACAAAATCATCATAGGTAAGGTTGGGAATTGCAGTGGGGTTTCCTCCCGAATCCTTTCCATAACAGCTTCCTTTGTAAAGTAAAGCTGACATTTCTTCCATTTCTATCTCATCAGCCGATGAATATGCTCCTTTCATTTCGTTAAATACAACGCCCTTGTAAAGAAGCTCATCAGCCGCATCATGCAATTCGTAATGCCAGCCCTCCTGATAGAATATTTCAGGCTTGGTGACAGCTATCGGATGCAGTACGGCATCCATATATACGTCGATAAGATTAAGAAAATCCTTATCGTTTCTTGAAGATACGGGATACATTGTTTTATCGGGGAAGGTGAACGCGTTGAGGAACGTTTTGACCGATCCCTTCAGCAGCTCAACAAACGGCTCCTTAACCGGGTACTTATCCGAGCCGCAGAGCACAGAATGCTCGATTATGTGAAAAACGCCCGTATCATCCTCGGGAATGGTTTTGAAGGCTATGGCGAAGGTCTTATTGGTATCCTCTCTGTCGATAAAAATAAGCTTTGCTCCGTTTTTCTTATACACCGCCTCATGAAGCACACCCGAAAGCTCGGGTATTGGGCGCGATGATATAAATTCAAAGCCGTGTATTATTTCTCCTGTTTTCATATTTTTTCCTTTCAGTGTTGTATCGCACCGCCAATCTATTGACGCTGGGAGGTGTTTTTTATTTTCATTATGGTTAAAAGAATTATAACCGCCTGTATAGGAATACCTGTAATAAAGAGCATCCATATGTTATAGGCAAGCAGCTGCAAATAAAGTGACAGAAGCATAGTCCACGCAGTCACAGAGTGCAAAACGCAGCCGAACACTCTGTTACCAAATAAAAATTTGTTGCAGCACTGGCAAACCGTGCTTGTTATGGGTATTGCCCATATAAACAAGGTCCATGCGTTGCGGGAGATAATTATATTCATATAAATATACGCAACTATAGCAAGTATCCATACCGAGCATGCCGCGATACATAACGTTATTATACGCTGGGGCATATCGGTTTTTATTATGTACGGATTGTTTTTCTTGGGCTGCTCCTTTTGCAAAAGATATTCAAACCTTACACCGTATATCTCGCATATCTTGCAAAGAGTTTCAATATCGGGCAGAGTTTCTGCATGCTCCCAACGGGATACCGCCTTATCCGAATAATTCAATTTATCGGCAAGCTCCTGCTGAGTCATTTTCCGACTGTGTCTGAGCTCGGCAAGGTTTCTTGCGATTGTTTCCTTTACGTTTTCCAAGACCTTTTTTCCTTTCGTTTATATAATGCACACAATTGTTTACAATAAATCATAGCAGTGCAGAGGCAAGCGCGAAACTGTTCGCAGGCAAGGCTAATTATAACACAAAAGTATACAAAAGTCAACATTTTTGAGAATTCTCAGTTTTGTGGAGCGGTATCGGACTTTATAGTTCACCACTCGCCGAGAATTCTATTTTTGATAGACTGATGTTGAGAGACAAAACTATTGCATTGTTTTTTCGCTTGTGCTACAATCCTAAGTAGCGAGCTGTGTCGATATTTCGCAAAAATCGGAGGAGGTGGGAAAATGAAAAGCTATCCTATAAAAACCGAATATTTCACCGACTACGACTGCGATTTTGACGGCGGTGAGCTTGAAGCAAAAAAGATAGACAAGACCTACAAATACGTCTACAGCGGCGCACGGTACAAGCTCTTACGTGCGTTTCTTTACCGCGGAATAGCAACGCCTCTGGCCTTTATATGGTCGAAGCTGATAAAGCGCGAAAAATTTATCGGAAGAGAAAAATTAAAGGAATATGAGGGGCGCGGCTTTTTCGTTTATTGCAATCATACCCAAGCCGCCTCGGACGCATTCTCCCCAAATCTCTTCGTGTTCCCGAAGATCGGTGATATTGTTATCAGCTCAAAAAACATGGCTCTGCCCGTGCTTGGGCGGCTTCTGCCCTACCTAGGAGGAATTCCCGTACCTACATCAATCGGTGCGCTGAAGAATTTCAGCGAAGCCATACACTCCGAGATCGAGGCAAAAAGAGCCGTTATAATCTATCCCGAGGCGCATCTTTGGCCTTACATGAAAGACCTGCGCCCGTTTGCCGCGACAAGCTTTACGTACCCAGTGAGGCTCGGCGCTCCATCGTTTGCGCTGACAAGGGTATACAGAAGAACGCGGAGCGGCTATCGCTGCTATCTATATCTTGACGGACCGTTTTTCCCCGACGACTCGCTCCCCACACGCGAGGCAGCCGAAAAGCTCCTTTGCGAGATCAGAGAGGCAATGGAAGAAAGATGCCGCACCTCGGATATAGAAATAATAAGGTATGTGAAAAAGGAAAGCAAAAACAATGAGAACGATCAAGCTTCTGATGTGCGGAAATGACTTCGTTTTTCGCGGAATACTCCCCTGCTTGCTTTCGATAACAAAGCACAACAGGGATATAATAGAACTTTATATAGGTACCATGGACCTCACCTCTTACGATGAGCGTTACCGCCCCATAACCGAAAATATGCGCTCGGTGCTTGAGGGAGTATTGAAGCGCGCCAACCCTGCCTCATCCGTTACTCTGCTTGATTTCAGCGAGAGCTTTCGTCGCGAGCTTGCAGACAGTAAGAATATCGGCAGCTCCTACACCCCTTATGCAATGATACGGCTTTTTGCAGATGAGATAGACGGCATCGGGGATAAGCTTTTGTATCTTGACACCGACGTTATGGCAAAAGGCGATATCTCCGAGCTTTACGATCTGAATATAGATGAATATCATATCGCAGGAGCGCGCGATTTCTTCGGCAAATTCTTCTTTTCCCCGAGGTATCTTAATTCGGGTGTCGTGCTTTTCAATATGAAGAGAATGAAGAAGGACGGTGTTTTCAAAAAATGCCGAGACATGTGCCGCGATAAAAGAATGCTGCTGTTTGATCAGCACGCGATAAACAAGCATGCAAAGCGCAAGCTTATACTGCCGCGCCGCTTCAATGAACAGCACAAAAATAAATCCGACACGCTGCTAAGGCATTTCGCAATGACTATCAGATGGTTCCCGTATTTCCACACAGAATCAATAAAGCCCTGGCAACCGGAGCTTATCAGGGAAAAGCTTCTGGATCACAGCTTTGACGATATTTTTTCGGAATACGAGGCAATAATGAAATCAACCCCCGTATTCTCGTCCACAGACTGAAAGGAATAATTCAACATGCCAAACAAAAATGAAGTAAACGTATTCTTCGCCTCGGATAGCCGCTATCTCCCCTACCTCGCCGTAGCGGTGGCATCTCTTGCCGAGCACACAAGCGATAATTATATCTACAATATAAGAATACTCACAACGGGCTTTTCCGAGCAAGCGCAAGAGAAGCTTGCCGACAGCACGAAAAGAAATAATATACGCATATCCGTGCACGATATAAGAGACAAAATAGAGCACATCAAGGAAGAGCTCTCGCTGCGCCTGCGCGACTATTATTCGGAATCCATATACTACAGAATGTTTATTCCATCTATGTTTCCCGAGCTCTCACGCGCGGTTTACGTTGATTCGGACGTTATATTCAATGACGATATCGCAAAGCTCTACTGCACCGATATAGGCACCGATCTGCTCGGAGCTGTAAGCGATGAGAGCGTTATCAGCGAGCCTGTTTTTGCAAATTACGTAAAACGTCACATAGGTCTTGTCAGCGAATACGAATATTTCAACTCAGGCGTGTTGCTCATGAATCTTGACGGCTTGCGTGCGGCAAAAATAGAGGAGAAGTTTTTACATATCCTGTGTAAGTATAATTTTAACACGATCGCCCCCGATCAGGATTATCTTAACTTCCTTTGCCGAGGCAGGGTACGTTATCTTGATACAGGTTGGAATAAGCATGCAATTGACGGACGGGTCATACCAATGGATCAGCTCCATATCATGCACTTTAATATGTTCAACAAGCCGTGGCATTACAAAAACGTACAGAACGAGGAGCTATTCTGGCACTACGCAAAGCAGACGCGGTTTTATGCAGAGCTTTTGGGGGGCATGGAAGCTTACACCGATGCAGAACGCGAATCTGACGCAGAGGGGGCAGGGAAGCTGCTTTCGGCGGCGCGTGAAATATTTGAGCGCGGCGAGAGCATTGCCGATATAATCATCGGCGGTTATTTTGAAATGATAGGACTCAGGGAAGATACGTAAAATGAAAGATATAAAAATCTCAGAGGAGCGACTCGCGGTTATAGAGAATATAAGGCGCGCGGTAGCTGACGGTGACTATTTCCGCAAGGTTTCCGTTGGCGACCCTGTGGTAAGCGCGGAGGACGTAGAGCGCATAATTGTACCCTTTGACAATACACGCCTTGGCATCCGTGCAAGATTTCGCGCCTTTTGCGCACGGCTCCTTGCCGAGAGGCTGACAACACAGTTCAACAAGGATACCGCGATAATCGGTGCGGAAAATGCACTCGGTGTCAAAGGCGGTGCAATAATCACCTCAAACCACTATAATCCCACAGACTCAACGCCGATACGCATGCTCGCTTACATGTGCGGAAAAAGAAAAAAGCTACACATAGTTATTCAAGAAACCAACGTATTCATGACGGGGCTTTTCGGGTATCTTATGAAAAACTGCAACACGCACCCCGTGTCAGGCAATACGCGCTATATGGTTAAAAATCTGAAGCCCGCGCTCGATGAGATCATCAAGGACGGCAGCTTCGTTCTTATATATCCCGAGCAGGAGATGTGGTTTAATTATAAAAAGCCACGCCCCCTGCGTGACGGTGCGTATCATTACGCCGCGCTCTTCGGTGTGCCCGTTATACCGACCTTCACCGAAATGGTGACACAGCCGGGTGAGCGCGATGCTGACGGCTTCCTGCCGGTTAAGCATATACTGCACGTGTTGCCGCCTATATACCCCGACAGCACGCTTTCCGTCGGCGAAAACCGCACCGCTATGGCAGAGCGCGACTATGCCGCAAGATGCGAGCTTTACGAAAAAACATACGGCATCCCTCTCACGTCGGATTTTGTTCCCGAAAGAGATATTGCAGGCTTGAACGTCAGTATAGGATAGATGTAAGGAAAGCATATTATATGAAAACCGCCCCGACTCATTTTGCGAGTCGGGGCGGAAAGCTTTATATTGGCTTATTTTAGTTACGCGAGGTTGATTAAGCGTAAACCTTTATCTCATCCATGCGGACCTGTCCACCGGAAAGAACTACCTCAAGCTTGTCGATTGCAGTATCAAACTCAACAGTAACCTCAACTCCGCTAGCTACAGCCGTATAGCCGGAAGTCGTAAGAGAAGTGGCAAGATCTGTTGCGTAAGCTGAACTGTCGCACACAAATACGATCTTCTTCATACCTGTGTACTCTACGATAAGCGTGCTGTTCTTGTAGAAACGAACGGGATTGGAGTAGTCAGCAACATTGCTGGTGCTGGCACCCTTATTATTAGTAACCGTTACATCTCCTTCCTTCCATATCTGGGAATTAGTATCAATAGAAACGCGACTTGCCGTACTTGCAAAGGATACTGTCTTAATAACGTCGTTGCTCTTAGCGGAAAGAGCGATCTCAAATATCTTTGTTTCGGTTGCTTCGCCCACGGTAACGGTTGCCGTAAGCTTAAGCACGCCTGCGCTCTCCTTGAGAGCTATTGTAAGCTTGTTTTCATTAAGAGTAGCCGCTCCGAGAGTATCTTCCGTAATAGCCCATGCGATAGTAGCCGAGTCTATTACCGAATCAACAACGGGAAGAACGATTTCTCCGTCAAGCTCCATCTTATCCACAACCGAAATATTTCCTGCTGCGTATGCTGCCTTTTCCTCATCGGTTATGTCGGTCTCTTTAACTATTGTGTAGATCTGAGCCTGAATACCGCCGGAATAGGTAACTACCTTTGCCTCAACGTTTGCAAAACCGGTATTGGTGATCGCGTACTCGCTACCTGCAACGGTTACTGTAATCGTCTTATAAGTATCATTCCATACCCAAACGCTCGTTGCGGTATCCTGATAGAGCGAGTTTATATAAGTCTTTTCTCCGCTCTGTACCTCTACTATGTTAACGTACTTCTTAGTACCGTCAACAGTAGTTGCAAGATAGAAGCCTCCCTCGGTAGCCTCAAGCCGGAATGCTGCCATTTCGTCAAATACCTGAGTGAATGCGAGTCTGTACTCTGCATTACCTACTCCACCGTTAAGGAATACGTACTTCTCCTGATAGATAAGACCGATATAGTAGTCCTTGCCTGCCTCGGGAGCTGACGTAACAAGCACCTGAACGAGTACAATCTCTTTAGCTACTACTACGTCAAATTCCTTAGTAACGGAGGTTTCGCCTATTGCGAGAGTTGCCGTAACCTTAACCGTAGTCTCGGCAGCCTGAGGTGTTGCAACGAGCTTGCCGTCAACGATAGCAACCGCGCCGTCGTTATCGGCAACTTCCCATGTGATAACTACGTTGTTGTAAGTGAAGCCTGCTGTGGGAAGAGTTTCCTCACCTGCGATCTTATAATTTGTCTCTATTTCAAGAGCGTCTTTTTCGCTGTTTACCTTGGCTTCATCGGTGATCGTGGACTCATCAACCAACGTGTAGAGCTGAGCCTGAATACCGCCGGAATAGGTAACTACCTTTGCCTCAACGTTTGCAAAACCGGTATTGGTGATCGCGTACTCGCTACCTGCAACGGTTACTGTAATCGTCTTATAAGTATCATTCCATACCCAAACGCTCGTTGCGGTATCCTGATAGAGCGAGTTTATATAAGTCTTTTCTCCGCTCTGTACCTCTACTATGTTAACGTACTTCTTAGTACCGTCAACAGTAGTTGCAAGATAGAAGCCTCCCTCGGTAGCCTCAAGCCGGAATGCTGCCATTTCGTCAAATACCTGAGTGAATGCGAGTCTGTACTCTGCATTACCTACTCCACCGTTAAGGAATACGTACTTCTCCTGATAGATAAGACCGATATAGTAGTCCTTGCCTGCCTCGGGAGCTGACGTAACAAGCACCTGAACGAGTACAATCTCTTTAGCTACTACTACGTCAAATTCCTTAGTAACGGAGGTTTCGCCTATTGCGAGAGTTGCCGTAACCTTAACCGTAGTCTCGGCAGCCTGAGGTGTTGCAACGAGCTTGCCGTCAACGATAGCAACCGCGCCGTTGTTATCGGCAACTTCCCATGTGATAACTACGTTATCGTAAGTGAAGCCTGCGGTGGGAAGAGTTTCTTCTCCTGCTATCTTATAGAGAGTTTCTATAGTAAGAGCTTCCTTTTCCTGAGCGAGCTTGTCGGCATCGGTAACGGTTGCCGTATCGATCATTTCATAGAGTGCGGAATAGAACGTGGTAGAGCTTCCGAGCTTATTACCGCCTATGGAATCAAAGTTTCCGTATGTACCGTAAGTATAGCTTGCAGCCTCGTCACCCTCACCTACGGTGATTATAAGGGTACCGAGATCTTCATCAAACGTGAACTCTGTAGTAGCCGTATCCGTAAGAGTGGGATTGATGTGCTCGCCTACAACGATATTGATGTATTTCTTCGCGGAGTTAATAGTGGTGTATGCGTAATACTTGCCCTCTGTCTCTGCCTCTTCGAGGTAGATATCAACGCCGTCCTCTGCAACGTCGGTAGAGCCGAAGTAATAATTATTGTATTTGTCATTTCCGTTGAAGAATATGAGCTTGCCGAGAGTTTCCTGATAAATACCAAGCTTATATGCCTTGCCTGTGGTAACGGTTGTAACCTTAACGGGAACAACTGTGGGCTTAGCAGCAACGGTTACGTTGAATTCCTTGCTCTCCGTTACGTCACCGTGAGTGATGGTTGCCGTAACCTTAACCGTTGTTTCATCAGCCTGAGGTGTTGCAACGAGCTTACCGTCAACGATAGCAACCGCACCGTTGTTATCGGCAACTGCCCAAGTGATGATTACCTTTGCAAACGTAGAGCCCGTGAGAGGAAGCTCAACGGAGCCGCCTGCGGATGCAAAGCTTGTTTTGATTGAAAGATCGTTCTTTTCTCTTGCTACCTTATCAGCATCGGAAACCGTTGTAATGTCGATCATGGATGCAAAGTTAGCAACGAACTGAGACGTACCGATAACCGAGGTGTCCTCGATGTACTTCAACTCGGACGTGCCTATGGTGGTGTAGCTATTATAAGTACCGAAGTAGTAGGTCTTCTCCTCGCCGCCGATAGTAACGGTGGTCGTAAGAGCGCATCTTTCAGCATCGTACTTGTAGGTGTTGGAGCCCGCTCTTGCATAAGAAACGTTCTTCTTTCCGTTAACATCACTTACGGTAACGTAAGCCTTACCTGTGCCGCCTACTGTGTAGTAGAAGTAGTACTCGCCATCCTTGCCATCAACAGCCTCAAGATATACGTCAACTGCCTTCTCGGGGTTGGTAGAGGTTTCAAGATAACCGTTAGAATCTATAGAGCCGATGAAGTAAAGCGTCTGCTTTGTGTTCTTTTGCTTCAACATGAACTTGTATGCTGTACCAACCACGGGGGAGGCAACAACGTCACCTACGATCGTGGGAGCCGCATTGATAGTAACCTCAAAGTCCTTGGTGGTGCTTGCCTCACCGCTTGTAAGAGTTGCGGTAAGAGTGATCTTCTGCGCTTCATCTGGAAGCACGGAAACTGTGAGCTTATCGCCCGAAAGGGTTGCATACTCTGTGGTTGCGAGCGACCACGTGATAACTACGTCGCTGTAAAGCAAGGGAGTTGTGTTAAGAGTAACAGTACCTGCTTCGGTGATATTACCGATAGCAGCCATGAACTTCTTCTCATACTCGACCTGCCCCTCGGGTGTTCTTTCAACAACCGCGAAATCTGCGAATGCATCGACTGTTACGGGAATGATGTATATCTGATTGTTGTAGATAGATACAAGACCTGTAACGGTTGCGCTCTTACCGATGTTATCGGCAACGTTTTCCTCAAACGTAGTCGTATCAGCTTCGCTGAGCATGTTAGCCGAGCCTGAGATACGTACGTAGGAGATCTTATCGCCTATAGCGAAATTGTAATAAGTGGTATTACTCTTGTCCTGACCGAGAACGTCTGCGCCCTTGATAGTAACAAGCATTGACTGATATTTTGTAAGGGTTGCATCCTTGAGGTTGGGAGCAGCCTTTACTGCGTCTGTAATATCGGTGGGAGTAACGGGTGCGGGAGTAGAGTTGATTATCTCAACCGATGCTTCAACCACCTGGTTTACACCGTAGTAAGTATCGCGTATACCGAGAACTCTTATCTCCATACCTATAGCAAGACCTTCCATCTTTTCAGCATCGAGGTTATATACGTAGTAACCTCCGTCTGCATCCTCGAGGTAAAGCTCATGCTTGGTGTCGGTGTTGACAATACCCGTGATAACGCCCTTTACGACAACGGCTTCGTCATCAGCGGTAGCTGTGAACTCTGCCCATGTAAGCTCCTTGAAAGCGGGAACCTTACGGTTGTAAGAGGTTTCGATCGTCTTACCCTTGGCATTCTTAATTATCGCGGTAAGAACGTAGGGAATGTCTGCCTCTGCTCTTTCATCAACGTCAATAGTAACCTTGCCGTCCTCAGCAACGACTACCTTAACGCCTTCCTGTACGTCGACCGACCATTCGATCGTGTACTCGTCCTGTCCGATCATAACCTTGTTAAGGACTTCGTAATCGGCAGGAGTTTTCTCTGCTTTGGGCTTCATTATGGAGTCGAGGTATTCCTTAGCGTCTTCAAGACCGGCTTTACCCGAGCAACCTGCAAGAACTCCTAAGCAAAGAAGCGCGATGAGAACTAATGCTATTAGCTTTTTCATTTTGCTTTTCTCCTTTTTAAATTTTTTATTCATTTATGGTTATATCGCCAAATGAAAGCACTTTGATCTGATAGTTGAATCCGCTGTCATCCTCGGATTCACCCGAATCGGGATCGTAGTAATCAACGATACCGCGAACGTCGATATTCTTACCGACAAACATATCCTGTGTTACAAGCTTGCCGTTCTCATCGTAGAGCACAGCGGTACGAACGGTTATCTCAGTACCGTCAGCAGCCTGACAATACAGGCTTATCGCTCCGTAGGAGGAGCTTTGAGAATTGCTTGTTGTATAAGCATCAACTACCTTAAGACCCTTAAACGAGATAGATGCGTTGAGAGCAAGAGCCGCGTAATCGTAGATCTTTTTATCCTCCTCGCCTACTATCTCAACCTTTCCCTCAACGAAGCGCTTGGGATCGGTCACGGTGTAGGATGCCTCGTGCACCTCATCGTCAAGCTTTTGAAGATCCTTTGATGAGGGTCTGTAAACGGAATAGGAAACGTCGGATATCTGATACGAGCCGTTAAACTCGGATACCTTACCGGCAACTCTCAGGTGAGTTCCTATTTTGAGTATCTCGCGCACGAACGTGCTTGCCGTCGCTCCGTAGTATATGTACATACCGTTGTACATATCGGTCTCGGTATCGTAAGCCTCAACGTACACACCGTCCTGTCCGCTGTTCTTGGTAACAACAGCCTCAAAGGCAACGGTTTTTCCGATGTAGTCGACAACGTTGCAGCGCAGCTCGTTAAGCGTCAGATTGATAACGCTACCGTAGTAGAAATCGGGGTCCTTTTTTCCCGAGTGGACGTTGAGAGCCTCATCTTTTGCCTGATTGTAGGCGGCAACGCAATTTTCACCGTAGCGGTTCTGCGCGGAATTGGACTGGATAGCAAGTCCGTTCTGCATAATTTCGATGTTAAGATTTCTGTACGCGTCACTGCCTTGGGGCTTATACCAGACCCAGACAAGGTAACGCGCACCTGTGGAATCAAGATTCCACTTCTCGTCGTCCGACTCAATGTATATCGAGTCAGCACTCATAAGCTTCTCCTTTGTGAAATTAGAAGCCTTTTTTCCGTATTCCTCTATCTGACCTGTTGACTCAGGCGTATTTATGCCGAGATATCTTGCTTTCAGCACGCCTGTTTCGGAGATTTCCGTGGGAACGAAGAAATGCGTTGTATCACCGTCAATATAGGTCTTTACGGTGACCTCCTCCTTTGCCGTATCGGCAGAGGAGGGATCAAAGGTGACAGCCGCTGCATAATCAACGTGCTCCGGTTCTCGCGAGCAGGACGTAAGGGCAAGACTTGCAAGTGTACAGATAAGGAGAAGAACGGCTATAATTCTTACTGATTTTTTCATAGCTTACTCCTCAAAGCACCGCTTTAGGATCTGTATTCGCACTGCTGAATAGCTGCCGCAAACATAGCGCGGATCTTGGAATCAAGCTCAGCGTCGGTCCAGTTTTCGGTCATGCACTTCTGAAGAAGTCCACCAACCTGCTCACGTGCTACAGTGGAGCCGTTGAATGCGGGAGAGGTGAAGTATGCATCCTTCTGAGCAAGGCATACGCTTGCACCGAGAGCTGTAAGACCGTCATAACCGTTAGCCTTCGAAAGGAAATCCTGATAGAAGGGATCGTTAGCAGCGGACTCGATTACGGGAACGTAACCGGATATCATAGAGAAGTCTGCCTGGAACTCGAATGAGGTTGTAAGGAACTTCATGAACAGCCAGGAAGCGATAACCTCTTGGGGATTTTCATTCTGGAAGATGCAGAGTGAGGGGCCCTGAGAGATAGCCTTGGGATTTTCGGGATCTACCTGAGGAATGGAAGCAATACCAACCTCAAAGGGATACTGACCGTCACCGTTCTGAGTGGGGAGCTGATGAGCCGTACCGCCCGAAGAACCGATAGACATGTAGCTCTTTACCTCGCCTTCGCCCTGAGCGGTGAAGAGGTTAGAGGTGTAAGCACCGTAAATAGACTGAGTTGTTACAAGACCTTCCTTGTACCATGAACGGAATTTCTTAACGAAATCCATGTTAGTGTCGTTATCAAAGAGGAAGTGATCGTCCTCATTGAGACTTGTGTAATCCGAGCCGTACTGTGCAGCCATGGTGATGAACCAGTTTGCCTCGGAGTCGTATCCGAGAGGAATACTCGTTTTATCAATGCTCTTGATAGTTCTGCAAAGCTCTTCCATCTCATCCCAAGTGGTGGGAGGAACAAGACCGTTGTCATCGAAGAAGGTCTTGTTATAGAAGAGAAGCTCTGTTGATTTTGAGAGAGGAAGCGCGTACATCTTGCCGTCTCCGAAGGATTTACCCTCTTCCCAATAACCGTCAACAAAGTCTTCAATCTGCTCGTCTGTCAGACCGAGGATCTCCGTTGTACCGTCCTCGCGAGTGATAACCTGCTCACTCTCAATGAACTGATCAAGTGTAACGACAGCGTTTGCAACATTATAAAGAGCAACGTGATCGGGATAGCAATATGCGATGTTCGGCTGCTCCTGAACTGTAAGCTCAGTGCTTATCTGATCGCGAACGTCATCATAACCGCCCACCTGAGTGTGCTCGATATGAATTTGGGGATAGAGCTCGTTGAATGCCTCAATATAAGAATTCAATACGCCCTGCAACGACTGCCCCATGGTATGATAGAAGACGATCGTTACCTCGCTTCCATCATAGCCGCCCTCAGGCATCTCAAAGTTGGGCATCTCCTTACGGCAACTCGTCATGGAGAACATTCCAACAAGAAGCGAGAGAACGAGAATTGTTGATACAACTATTCTTTTCATTCTTTTTTGTCCTTTCGGTATATGTTAGTTAAATAATTGGTTTACAAGTGTTCGGGATAGATCGCCAAAAGATACACTGTTTCCCCTTGCACCTTACTACCGTCTGTGAAACGGTGTAGATTTTGTGCGAGGTTTTTCGATCGTGAGCGAAGCCTTATCTGAATAAGGCGAGCAAGGGAACGGGAAAGATCGCCAAAAGATACACTGTTTCCCCTTGCACCTTACTACCGTCTGTGAAACGGTGTAGATTTTGTGCGAGGTTTTTCGATCGTGAGCGAAGCCTTATCTGAATAAGGCGAGCAAGGGAACGGGAAAGATCGCCAAAAGATACACTGTTTCCCCTTGCACCTTACTACCGTCTGTGAAACGGTGTAGATTTTGTGCGAGGTTTTTCGATCGTGAGCGAAGCCTTATCTGAATAAGGCGAGCAAGGGAACGGGAAAGATCGCCAAAAGATACACTGTTTCCCCTACCCCTTTATTCCGCTGCGGGATACACCCTTCATAATGTACTTACGCAGGAAAACGAACACAAGGAACAGCGGCGCGGAAACTATTGTAACAGCCGCCATCTGAACGGGGATATTTGTGGTTCCTGTATTTACGTCTGTGAATGCGTTACGCAAGCCGTTTGTGATAAGCCTGTGGGCATCATCGTTTGCAACGAGTCTCGGCCACATGTAGGAGTTCCATGCACCCATCATTTTCAGAATGGTTATGGAAATGAGAGTCGGTAATGCAAGCGGTATCATAACTTTCCAAAGGTATTTGATATCCGAAGTACCGTCAACCTTAGCGGCGAGATACAGCTCGTTCGGTATCTGCATGAAGTTCTGCCTGAGAAGATAGATATAGAACACGCTCACAAGGAACGGAACTATAAGTACCGTAAACGAGCGGAGCCATCCGAAGCTGGCAACCGTTATGTAGTTTGTAATTGTGAAGAGCTCTCCGGGTATCATCATGGTTGCGAGCAGTGCTGCGAAGAGGGCGTTTTTTCCCTTGAACTCAAGGCGTGCAAAGGCGAACGCTGAGAGCACTGTGATAACGAGGGAGAGGATAGTGGATATAAGACCTACGTAGAGGGTGTTCATAAACAGAGTTCCGAGGTTAGCCGTATTGAAAGCATCAACGTAGTTTTCAAAGCGGAACTCAAGCGGGAACAGTGTAGGAACGAGCAGCTCATATTCCTCAATGGTCTTTACCGAGGAAATAAGCATCCAGTAGAACGGGAAAAGAACCGCCAGAGCCGCGATGCAAAGGAATGCGTAGATAATAACCTGAACTATCACCTTTACAACCGCCTGGCGTTTTCTTACCTGCTCTATGTCCTGCGCGGTCATAACCGCAAAGGAGGCGTTAGACTTAGTATTTTCAGACATTTCGATACCTCCTTAATAATGCGTTTTCTTCTTGCTGACATACAGATTTATCATCGTTACGACAAATATGATGCCAAACAGGATAAGAGCCGCGGCACTTGCAAGACCCTCTTGCTGATTGATAATGGAATTGTAGATATATCCTACCATGGTATCGAGAGTTCTGAACACCGAGTCATCACCCGGGCCCATATCCTCACCGAAGATACCGACAATGGAGGAATATTCCTTAAATCCACCGATAAAGCCCGTTATAACAACGTATGCTATCATGGGGGAAAGGAGCGGAACGGTAATTTTGGTGAACACTCTCGCTCTCGGTGTACTGTCGATCTTAGCGGCATCGTAATACTGTTTGTTTACGCTCTGCAAGCCACCGAGAAGAACGAGTATCTTGAACGGAAGCGCATCCCATACGATGTATATCACAAGCACCGCTATATTTGCCCAATAGCTTGAGCCGGGATTTATCCAGTTGACAGGTGCAACGCCGAACAGACCGAGCAGATTGTTTACAATACCCCACGTTGATACCTGCTCAACGTCACCGCCGATATTACTGCCTATGATATTGAACATAGCCGAGAATACCATTCCTATAGCTATGGAGTTTGTTACGTAAGGAAGGAAGAATATAGTCTGCAAAACTCTTTGCAGGGGCTTTATTGCGTTAAGGCATACTGCTATAAGAAGCGCGAGTATCGTCGAGAGCGGAACTGTCAGAACGCAAAGGAGCATGGTATTCTTCAAGCAGCTGAGGAAGCTGCCGTACGCTGCAACCTTTACAAAGTTATCAAGGCCAAAGGTGAATACCTTTCCTGCCGTTTCGTCAATGCTTCTGTAATCAACAAGGAATGACATTCTTACCGTGTTGATAATAGGCCAAACCGTGAATATAAGGAGCAAAACGATAGCGGGAGAAAGATACAACCAGGCTTTCCATGACTGTTTGTTATCTACCATATCAGTTCACCTCGAAGCTGTCAGCCTCGGTATCACCGATTGAATCCGCATCAACGTCATCCTCAGCACCGTCGGCATCCTCATCGGCTGCGGCAAGAGCGCGAGCCTCGCACTCCTTAGCATAGCTTGACGGCTCCTGATCACCGAAATAGATGCGCTCCTCAGTCTCGGCATCAAAGAGAAATACCTTATGAGGCTTGAGTGAGAATGCCACCGTTTCAGCAGAAGCATCAACGCGGAAGTCTGCATCAACTATCGAACGGATAGCCGCAGATACAAGACCATCGTGGTAAGAAACTATGCTTACGTCTCTTCCCATTACCTCAACGTTAGAGAGCTTGCATACAAGAGGGCCGTTTGCATCGGGAATAAAGCCCTCGGGGCGAATGGTTATGTATAGCTTCTTGTTTTCATAGCCGGGCAGATCCATGATGTGATCCTGTCCAAGGTAGAGCTTACCGTTGCGTATCTCACCGTCAAATACGTTGATGGGGGGAGTTCCAAGGAACTTTGCAACGAAGAGG
>CAZTWE010000005.1:33810-57762 GCA_964617165.1 uncultured Ruminococcus sp. | reverse complement strand
TCCCGTTCTCGTTCAGCGAATATATGCAGTATTTTGGTTACAGCGACAAGTATGCTGCCGTTGATAAGTTTTTGCGAGGTTTTGCACAGGGATTTTCCGTTAAGGCATAGAATATCACTGCTAGGCAAAGCCTTGCAATATCACTTCCTGTCAGCGAAGAATATCGCTTTTAGTACCAACAGAAAAAGAGATAACATTACGGCTGCAAACCGATTTGTTATCTCTTCTGTCGTTATAAGAACCTGCTTCGCAGAACCTTGTTATTCGCTCTGCTCATAATAAAGATTTGGGCTTAGCCCATAAAGTATTTATCTGAAAATGAACCAAAGGAAAATATAAGCGATAATAGCCACAGGAGCAATCAAAAGCAAAACAAGAAGAGCAGTGGTGATCTTATCAAATATTATTTTTCTTTGTCTCTGCTTCTCGGTAAGACCTGAAAGCTCTGCGGGTGCCTCTTCCACAACCTCGGCATCGTCTGCTCGCTCGGTATCTTCGGCATCCTCAGTGTCCTGAAGCACTACCTCCATTACCTCCTCGGGCGCAGCCTCAACAGTGTCGGTATCGGTTACGGTATCCTCAATAACTTCATTGCTGTTCTTGATTTCTTCCATTTGTATTCTCCATTCTGCCGCGAGGCGGCGCTGTAAGCATAAAATATTTCTAAGAACCGCTCATCTGTGGCTCTTATGGCAAAACTTTCGTTTCTTATATAATTTTAACATAAAGATTTAATTAAGTCAATATCTAAATCCGAAAATCGCCCTTTAATTAGATTATTTCTTGCAAAAAGCATAGATTTATGTTAAAATATATGTGCAATATTTAAATTTATGGAGATTTTTTATGAGCCATATCGAAACAGAAAGAAAATATATAGTACAAAAGCCCGATGTGGACGTTCTCTCCCGCTTTGATGATTATACCGAAAGCGATATCATACAGATATATCTTGACGATGCGGAAAAGACACACCGTATAAGGCGCAGGGAATACACGGGAGGCAAGGTGGAATACACCGAAAATACCAAGCTTCGTATAAGCGGAATGTCGTCAATCGAAGAAGAAAGGACTATAACCGCAGAGGAATATTATCGGCTCGCGCGTAATATTGAGGACGGTGCATCACCATTGCATAAGGTGCGCCGCACAGCTCGTTACTGCGGATTGATCTTCGAATTCGATTATTACGATAAATGGGAGCACAGCTGTATAATGGAGGTTGAGCTTCCGAGCGAAGCGGAGGAGATAAAAATGCCTCCGTTTGTCAGAGTTTTTCGTGACGTAACGGGTATAAAGCCGTACTCAAATCATAGTATGGCGCACAGCTTCCCGAAAGAAATAGTGTAAAGTATATAGGTGATGTTCACTATCAAAGATAGCCTCACTTGCCCAAAGGGCAAACTTAGTTAGCTTGATTTGTCCGTTGTGGACATCACGCTATTTATGGTACCTTTTTCCTGCGATTATAGTAAAGGAACGGTACAAAGTCTCGTAAAGTATCACGCGCATCAGCTGATGCGGAAAGGTCAGCTTGGATATAGAAAGTCGGAGCTTGCACTCTGCCTTAACGCGCTCGGCAAGACCGTGTGATGATCCTATTATCAGGGCTATTTTTCCTGTACTGTCGGCGGCATCACCGATTATTCTTGCCAGCTCAACCGAGTCATACTGCTTGCCCTCGATGCAAAGAGCTATCTTGTATGCATCACGTGGTATGGCTGATATTATCTTTGATGCCTCAACGTCCAGTGCTCTGGCGATCTCGGACTTGTCATCCTCGTTCCGTATCGTCTCTTCCTTTATATTGATTTCTTCAACTCTCGCATACTGCGAGAGCCTTTTTTTATATTCCGAGGCGGCTTCTTTGAGATAATCCTCTTTGAGCGTACCTACCGTTATAAGTGTGAGCTGTACCATTGTTTACTTCCTTATGCCCGATAGCTTTGCCATTGCCCGTTTAAGTGCCTCGCAAAGCGCATCAACGTCAGCCGTGGTATTTTGGTGAGAGAAGCTTATACGTATGGAAGAATCCGCTTCGCTCGGTGTTCTGCCGTAAGCTATAAGGGCAGAGGATATATGAGACGTGTTTGATGAGCATGCAGAGCCGCTTGATACGTATATCCCCTCCGAGGAAAGATAGTGTAACAGCGTTTCGCTCTTTATACAGGGCACCGTAATGTTAAGTATGTGGGGAGCGTGTTTTTGAGGCGCGGTTATACTTATCGAAGAGAGAGTGGCATCCGTGCTGAGTTTTTCTACAAGATATGCGCGCAACAGTGACGTCTTTTCAAAGTGCGCACCAAGCTCACCGTAGCCGAGCCGTACCGCAACTCCGAATGCCGCTACAGCAGGGACGTTTTCCGTTCCGGAGCGCAATCCCATCTCCTGCCCTCCGCCGAGAACAAGGGGAGCTATGCCTCGGTTTTTTATGATAGCATTATCGATCACCAAAGCTCCAACCCCTTTGGGGCCCTCGATTTTGTGTGAGGAAAGCGTGATCATATCCGCACCGATGCTTTTCTTGGTAAACGGAAGCTTCAGGTAGCTCTGCGTTGCATCCACGTGTAATACCGCATCGGGTACCACGGAGCGCATAAGAGCAGAAACCTTAGCTATATCATAAAGCGCTCCGGTTTCGTTATTTACCATCATCATAGTGATGAGTATTACGTTTTTTGAGAGTGCATTGACGAGGGCATCCATGTCAATAGCCCCACCCCGTGTCGGTATTTTAACGATATCAAACCCCTGTGCGGCAAGCTTGTCAAGCGGTGAGGAAACCGATGCATGCTCACCGTCCGTGGTAATTATGCGGCTGCCTCGTGCGAAACGCTCTTTAGCAAAGGCACGTCCGATTATCGCAAGATTGTTTGCTTCGCTGCCCGATGCCGTAAAAACCACTGCCGAATTCTTGTCACCGAGCGAGGACAGTATTTCCCGTCTCGCAGCATTAAGCTCGCGCTCTGCATCAACGCCCATAGCATGAAGCGATGAGGGATTTCCGAAATTGCCGAGCGAAACCTCGGTATATTTTTCAAGTGCCTCGGGGCGTATTTTTGTGGTTGCGCTGTTGTCAAGATATATATTCATCAATATGTAACCTTATCGCAGATGTTATTTATCGTATCAAGATGCTTTGAGTAATTTTCCTCCTTTGCCGTGTAAGTAAACACGTATCCGTTGAAGGTCGTAACTGCAAGTATTTGATAAACGTGGTAGGTCTCACCGTTATACACAAAGGTGTATTCGTATGCAAAGGCTCTGTCGGTCGTTCCCAAAGAGGTATCTTTGTCCTCTGTTATTACGGTCACTTTGCCGAACAGTGTTTCAAGCTCGCTGCGGCGCGTTTCCCAATAGTCGCTGACAACAACCCCCGTGTTTGTCGCTGTGGACATGGTTATATTTGAGCCGTCGGCAAGATAAGCTTCAACTATTCCGCTTGAATATTTGACCTCAAACTCCTCGGGAACGTACAGTGAGAATTTAGCAACAGACTTGTCCGAGATAAGCTTATATCCGTCGGCATCGACCTCGTATTCGGTACTGCCGGCATCGCCCCCCTTGTTGACGTACTTGAAATTGTCGATTATCGCTTGGCGTTTTTCCGCGTAATATTCGTACTGAGTAACATCATTCGAGGACATGTTTTCCCTGAACGAATTAAAGGTGAATATGCCGAATCTCTCACCGTATTTTGTGAATATCTGCATTGTGCGGAATTTATAGCCTCTGTTTTCGTGGTCGAAAACGTACATCACAGCCTCATCAGCATTTCCGAACGTGACCGCCTTGTTTTCTTCAACCATAACGGGCGGTGTTGCATATTCCGAAAGACTTTCATTGAAATATTCGGCAACGGTGCTGTCCGGCATTTCACATTCAACGTACGATACCGAGGTTTTGTCCACCGTTGAGACGTAAGCCGTTGAGATATCACCGAGGTTTGCCTCTACCCATTCTTCGGGAGCGTAGAAATAATATCCTACGTCCTCTCCGCCCCTTATAAGCTGCATACCCTCGGGCGTGTCAGAATTGTCAGCGCAGGAAGCAAGCGATACAAGCGCTGCCGCCAGAAGTAAAAATGCTGTTATCCTTTTCATTTTGTACACATTCCTGTTCATTTTTTATAGAAAATTATTTGTCGTATCTTTTTGCCGCCTCACAAAATGACTCACCGCGCTTCTCAAAATTGTCAAACCTGTCGAAGCTGGTCCCGGCGGGGCTCAGAATAACGTTTCCCTCACCGCCGAGAATATCAAGCGCATAAGCAATTGCTTCATCGAAGCTTTTAGCAAATGCCGTTCTGTAGTCTTTTTCCGCGAGCAACATCGAAAGCTCATCCCCGATCTCACCCATAAGAACAGCTCCCACCGTAAGGGTGGGGAGTGCATCGGCAAGGCTCTGCAAGGATAAGCCCTTGTTTTTTCCGCAGAGTATTACCGCAGTCCTGCCGCTTTGCGAGAGCAGTGTTTCCACCGTTCTTTCGGGAGAGGTATCTATTGATGAGTTTATAAATCTTACTCCGTTCTTTTCCAGCACGGTCTCGGCTCTATGCGGCAATCCGCGAAACGTGCTTATGACACGCTTGCAGCTATCGCTGTCGCAAACTCCGAGTACAGCGGCGGAGGCAAGCATAAAGTTTTTTATATTGTACCCCTCGCGCCGTATGGCAAGCGCGGTGTCTATGTAGGGCGAGCCGTTAAGATAAATTATGCCGTCTTTGAACGTCATATAATTCTCAGCATCCCTGAAAGAGCGCAGCTCTGAGAAGCTGTGTCGGGAGCTGACAAGGCAAAATACCGATCGGTTGATGCTTTTTGAAAGCAGCTCGGAATCATAATCGAATATGAGTGCGTCCGTATTTTGCGCAATATTAAGCTTTGCCCCGACGTATTCATCTATGCTTTTGTGCCAATCAAGATGATTTGGCGTAACGTTTGTGATAACGGCGCGTTTGGTTCGCGGCTTCATATACATCAGCTGAAAGCTTGAAAGCTCTGCCGCAACCGCAGGGTATTTACCTATGAGCGAGCAGAGGCTCTTGCCGAAATTACCTGCGGGAGGTGCGTTTATCCCGGATGCGGTAAGCATAAGGCTGATGAGCTTGGTGGTCGTGCTTTTTCCCGACGAGCCTGTAGTTGCAAAAACGTCAGCACTCTCTTTTTCAAAGAAAAGCTCCGCATCGGATGAGAGTATCACGCCCCTCTCCCGAGCACGAACAAGCTCGGCTCTGTCACGCCTGACGGCAGGTGAGATGAAAAGAACGTCCTCGTCTAACGAAAAGAGCGCATCCGCACCGAAAAAGCATCTTCCGATCCTTTTATCGAAAGCAGTCTCTTTGTCGGACCGCAGGGTATAGCTGAAATCTCCCAGCGTATCAAGATATTCGAGAACTCCGATATTAGATCTGCCAAAACCGATAAATCCAATATTTTTCCATTTTGATGTGGGCATGATAAAACCTCATAATATTTTAATATCATATTACGCGGTTTTCAAGCGGTTGGTGATAAAATTTACAAAAGCTTAAAAGTAATAGCGGCTTTACGTTGATTTATTGCCCGTCCTCGTGCGGCAGATACTTTCGTAGGTGCGCTTCATATATTTTTTGTTCAGTACGTCCTTTTCGGGTAAATTCTTTATATCTGTGAATACCTGCTCGATAAATTTCATAATGAGAGGATTGCCGGGGGTTTTTGCACCGTACTTCTGCCAGTGAAGAAGCGGCAGATCGGGTGTATAGTTCTCCTTTGCGTAGATCTTTGTTGCCGCAAGCTTGTCGCAAACGCATTCTACAGCGTATTTGTAAGGCATCAGCGGAAACTCGGCACATTCGGGATCAAACCAATATTCGATATGGTGCTTGTTTCTGCCCTTATGATGCAGCCACGCATAGCTCATTCCAAGCTCTCTGCGGCACACTCCTATCGGAGAACGGTTCCCCTGATAAAATCTGACGCTTTCTATAAACTCCTCAGGGGAAAATTTTGAAAGATCGTGCACAAGGCCGCGGAAAGGAATTCCGCATTTTGCACAGTTAATAAAAACCTTGTGCTTGTGGCGAAGAACCAGAAAAATATGAAGAAAACATTTTTTTAGTGTGAATTTCATAATGCGCCTCTTTTAAATACTGCGTATATATTTTACAACAAAGCCCGCGCTTTGTCAATGCGCAACAAGGGGAAAAGTCGGAAAATAGGGCATTGGATGACAAAATATAACTAAAATTCAAAAGCTTTACAAAAAAACTTGCAAATTACATTCGGATATGTTAAACTAATAAAGGCAATAATTCAATTTACTATAAGGAGCATAACAAAATGAAAGAATTTTTAGGAACTGATTTTCTTCTTGACTCCCCTGCGGCACGCGAGCTTTATTTCGGCTATGCGGAAAAAATGCCGATCTACGATTTCCACTGTCATCTCAATCCCAAGGAAATTTACGAGGATAAGCAGTACAGAAGCCTGACCGAGGTATGGCTCGGAGGTGACCACTATAAGTGGAGACTGATGCGTGAGTTCGGCGTTGATGAAAAGTACGTAACGGGTGATGCAACCGATGAGGAAAAGTTCAGAAAGTATGCTGAGACTATGCAGTATGCTATAGGCAATCCCATTTATTCCTGGACTCATCTTGAGCTTCGTCGCTTCTTCGGGATAAACGACGTGCTTTCTCTTGCAACTGCGGATAAAGTATACGCAGAGGCAAATTCAAGGCTTGGCGAGCTTACCGCAAGAAAGCTTATAAAAATGTCAAACGTTACTGCGCTTTGCACTACCGATGACCCTGTGGACAATCTTGAGTATCACATACTTATTGCTGAGGACGAGAGCTTTGACGTTACCGTAAGACCCTCGTATCGCCCCGATAAGGCAATGAAGATAGATCAGCCCACCTTCCTGCCCTGGATAGATCAGCTTTCCGCTGTTGTTGGCTATAAGATTGATAGCTTTGCTACGCTCAAAAAGGCACTTAATGAGAGAGCATATTTCTTTGATAAGGTAGGCTGCGTATGCTCTGACCACGGCCTTGACACGTTTGAATATTTGCCCGCAACAGATGAAGAGTGCGAGAAGATATTCGCAAAGGCTATAGCAGGCGAGAAGCTTTCAGCAGATGAAGTAGAGCAGTACAAGGGCGCACTTCTTATCGCGCTGGGAAAAATATATAACGAGCTCGGCTGGGTACAGCAGTATCATATAGGTGCGCTGCGCAACAATTCGCGCCGTATGTTCAAGCAGCTCGGACCCGATACGGGCTACGATTCGATAGGTGACGGTAATTTTGCGCCAAAGCTTTCCGCAGTGCTTTCCGCGCTTGACGAGAGCGGTGAGCTGCCCAAAACCGTTCTTTATTGCCTCAATCCCCGTGATAACGAAACGCTTGCAACGATGATGAACTGCTTCCAGGACGGTAAGATACGCGGTAAGATCCAGTTTGGCTCAGGCTGGTGGTTCAACGATCAGAAGGACGGCATGGAGAAGCAGATGGAAACTCTCATGCAGGTAGGTCTTATATCTCAGTTCGTAGGTATGCTTACCGATAGCCGCAGTTTCCTTTCCTACACTCGCCACGAGTATTTCAGAAGAATACTTTGCTCAAAGATCGGAGCGCTTCTTGAAAACGGTGAATATCCCTACGATATTCCGTTCGTCGGAAAGATAATAGAGGACATTTGCTATAACAATGCTATAAACTATTTCGCAAAGAACTGATTTTTTGACCGGAGCATTCGCATGATCCTTGCCGTAACGCACGGTGGGGGCGAGTGCTTCGGTCAAGCTATTCGGAGAATAGCGTGAAAATTACCGAGTACCAATTCCGAGCATCAGGTTATTCGCACGATGAAATTCTCTCAAAATGGGTCTGTGCCCCATAACGTATCGAGAATTTCGTTAAGCATTTGTGCGGTCGCCACCGGGCGACAGAATGGAGAATTATATGACGAACGTAATTAAAATAGAGGATTTTTCCGCGCCCGAGCTTGACGTATTCGTGCGTCTTACAGGCGCCGAGCTACGCTCCAATGTGGAGTATGAGAGGGGAATATTCATAGCCGAAAGCTCAACCGTAGTAGAGGTAGCTTTGAAATCGGGCTGCGAGCCTATAGCGCTTCTTACCGATGAGCGGCTGCTCGGCACCGAGTCCGTGAAAAGAATAATAGACAGGTGTGATACCGTTCCTATATACTCGGCAACCACCGAGGTCCTATCGGGGCTTACGGGCTTTGCACTTACGCGCGGTGTGCTTTGTGCAATGAAGCGCCCCGTGATGCGCTCTGCGGAAGAGATATTGGCTGATGCCAAGCGTGTTGCCGTACTTGAGGCTGTTACCGACTCCACCAATATCGGTGCGCTTTTTCGCTCTGCCGCTGCATTGAATATTGATGCGGTGCTTATAACCCCCACCTGCTGCGATCCGCTTTGCAGAAGAGCAGTAAGAGTCAGTATGGGTACCGTTTTTCAGGTCCCGTTCACAAGAATAGGGCAAAGTCATGCCGATTGGCAAACCGCCGGTGTGGCTCTCTTGAAAAGCATGGGCTTTAAAACCTGCGCCCTGGCACTCTCGGATAATTCCATAGCCATTGACGACGAGCGCCTGAGAGCGGAAGAAAGAATAGCTCTTATACTGGGTACGGAGGGAACGGGGCTTTCGGGAACCACTATCGAAAACTGCGACTATACCGTGAAAATTCCAATGTCCCACGGCGTTGACTCTTTGAACGTAGCATGCGCAGGCGCGATAGCGTTCTGGGAGATCGGAAAGAGAAAGTGAAGGGGCTGTCACATTTGGTAAGACCGAAAAAAGTCCGAAAGCAAACAAAAAAGTCTCGATTTACGAAAAAATCATAAATGAGACAATAAAAGGTTGAAATCCTGCGGATTTCTTCATTTCAATGGACTTTTTTCTACCGCGGTTTTTGGGGCTCAACGTACACGTGTACGTCTCTCGCCCCGAAGAACCGCGCTTCTTCCTCAGATATGACTATCCCCTTGCTTTTTTATTTGTGATCGCGCGGAGCATTAGCGTTGCGGCAGATCGGCTTGTAATCGCAGTACTTACATACCGAGGCGTTTCCGCGCTTTTCTTTCAGCGGTGTTGCGGATATATCTCCGAATACCATTTTCGTACACTCGTCTGTAACTATACGTTCGATCGTGCGATTTATCTCGCTCCAACCGACAGCCGTATAAAGCTTTGCCTTCGAGTAAGAATCCGGAGTACCGTCCACCTTGAATTTTATGGGAATGTAAGAGGCGTTCATTGCCGAAATACTGTCGCTGTCATCGAGCAGCATTCCCTCGCGCCCTTGACCCTTCTTAGCTTCATTCAGTGCTTCAAGAGAGTTGTTGCGCGTTATCCTGCCGCCGACCACGTTTGCCTTTACGTAGATAACGCCTGCGGGAATGAGCTTGCCCGAGGCGGCACCCATCCGCTTTTTGAAATCCGGCTTGTCGCTCTCAACAATAGCTTTAAGGTAAAGGAACATTTGCAGATTTTTTCCCTCTGCTATATCTGTCGGCTTAAATTCCTTAGCGCCTGTTTTGTAGTCTATAACTCTTACGTAAACGTCGTCTCCTTTTTTGTATGCGTCAACTCTGTCTATCTTTCCCGTGAAATATATCTCCTTGCCGTCCGAGGTCTTGAATATTGGCGGCTCGGGTGTATCGGGATTGTTTTTGTCAATATCCAATTCGAAGAAAATAGGCTCAAAATCGCACTCCGAAAATTCATCGCAAAGGCTGTCTATTACAGGCATAGAGAAGCGGCAAAGATTATCTATCGTATTTTTCAGTCTTGCAGGCAGTTCTCCAACTCCTGAAAACGCCGCCCTTACGTATTCGGTTGCAACGTTCTTTACAAGCGCGCGCTTTTCGTCCTCGGTTATATCCGCTATCTTCTTTCCTCTCAGCTTCAGCTCTTTGAAAAAGTTTTCCAATATTGAATGAATGAAAATACCGATGTTACGGTTGTCAAATTCGACACGCTCCTGGTTGTCAAGCCTAAGATTATAGGAGCAGAAATAGTTCATCGGGCATCCGATGTATTTTTCTAGCTTGCTTTGGCTCATCCTGATGCTGTCACGGTAGAGAAGTGCTGAGCTTTCTGCACTGAGGCGAAGATCGGCGTTTTTGATAGGTGCCTCGCTGATGCGCAGCCTCTCGGCATTACCCGTGTCTGTCAGGGCGTCTCTGATAGCATCGAAATCCTCATTGCAGGTGTAGAGATGCTCAATTGCATACTCATCGGTGAATACACGCATCGAGGGGAGCATGCTGCTGATGCGTAAGGGCTTTATCGCACCGTCCGTTACAGAGATTATTCTCGCCACAGCCTCCGAGGGCGGTGTGGGCTTGAATGATGTATCAGATACCGAATAAAGAACACTGACGCTCTTTTCCGCGTAAGACAGTGCCCTTGAGAAATAATAAAGCTCACGTGCACTGCAAAGATCGGTATCTGCTTCTATCGGAAGACCTATTTCGCCAAGGGCAAATTTGTCATTATCCGTGAAATAAGAATCGTCGTCAACGGCAAGAGGAAATCTGCCTGCGGATGCGCCGATGATGTAAATGTGCGCCTTTCCGTACATTCTGGAGATATCCGCAGAGCCTGCCGTAACCTGCTCAAGATAGGCAGGTATCCTGCCTATATCAGCCTCCGAGAACGTGATCTTCAGAAGATTGATAAAGGTGTCGGGCGTGACCTTTGTATCACCGAGTACCTCACACAGGCTGTCAAGCGAGTCGCATATAATCTGCCAGAGTCTGCTAAGGTCGTATCTTTTGCCCTCGGCAATGAAAGAGGTATCGGTTTTGCTTTTTTCGGCAAGAAGCTCCTCTACGTTCAACGAGGCAAGGAAATTTACAAGTGCTGTGGCGTATTCGCGAACGGTGGTAGAGCGTTGTATTTCTTCATCGAGCATCATAAGCGGTGTGATTATTTCGTCTCGCGCCGTGTTTATACGCAGAAGCTTTTCGTCGCTGTCCTCACGTCTTATCGCACTGTAACCGTCGGGATTCATGTTCCAGATGATACCGTCTGTAAATCTCTTGCCGTTTATCTGCCACTTTTCTGCATAAAGCTCAAATTCATCGGCAAGTGCGCGTTCAACACCGCATAAAGAGCATTTTGAATAGGCTATGACATCACGGCGGAGAAATCCTCCCGTAACCGCCGCAAACGCGCTGTATATGAGCTTTATTGCTTCCAGCGAGGATATGTCGGTTCTTGATGCTACGAACAGCGGTATTCCCGCCTTTTCGAAGGCAACGTCAAGAATACCCTCATAGTCGGCTGCGGAGCGTGCAATGACACCGAAATCCGAGTATCTCTCACCCATCATTACACGTCTTTTTATATCCTGAGCAACGAAATCACATTCCTCGTGAGGATCGTCGGCTTCATATATCTTAAAGCACTCAGTATCAGAGAGCGCATCGCAGCTGACCTTGCCGGAGCTTCTCCAAAGCAGCTCTACTATTTCGCTGATAAGCGGAGCCGTGCCGAATCTTCCGTCTATTTTTTCAAGCTTTATATCGCACTCTGCAAGGGTGGCAAGCCTTGTGAGGCGCAAATGAGTTTTGCTTATCTCGGTATATTCAAAAGCATCACCGCCTGCCTTTGGCAGGTTGAGATTAACCGTGACGTTGCAGTGCTTTATAAGCTGATTTATTACACGGTATTGGGGTTCTGTAAATGATGTGAAGCCGTCTATGTATATCTCGGTATCCGAAATAGGCGATGCACCTGAGAGAAGCAGCTTCTTTTCCGCGATGAGCAAATAATCGTCACTGTCGGTGAAATGCTCCGATATGAGCTTTTTATAGAGCGTCATTATATTTGCCATATCCGAAAGCTTACCGATAAGCCTACGGTCAAAAGCAAGCCCCTCTTTTTTGTCAAGCTTTGCCTTTGCGTCTGCAAGAGCATCCGGTGTGAGCGAATAGCTTTGCAGCTGCTTTACCGCACCGAGTATTTTTGACACGCTGCCAACGCTGATCTCACGTTTCCCGAAAGTTTCAAGAATTGGAGATAGCTCACAGAGCGTTTTCCACATAATAAGGGCTTTTTTTGATGCATTGATGCTCTCACCCGCAACTCCGCCAAGCTTGCGGAATATGGAATTGGCAAATCTCGTGAAGTTTGTGACCTCAAAACAAAGTGCAGCCGACGGTGGTAGGAAATCCGTCATCTCGCGCTCCCTGCTTACCGTTTCCTGCTCGGGAACTATCATAAGCGTGTTGGTCTTGCCGTTTATAAGTCTTAGCACTTCCTGCTTGATTTTTTCGTGTCCACCGGCAAAAAAGCCACCCTCAATAAGCCGTAACATCAGCTGTTTCCTCCAAGATATTTTTTGTTTATTCCATACCCTTGACCGCGCGAGGATATTATTATTTTTTCTCCCGAAAATTCAAGCTTTTCGCGCAGATAATGTATGTAGAGATTTATCAGTCTGTCGTTGACCTCTCCCCATATCGTATTGGATATTTTTTCTCGCGATACAAGCTCGCCGCCGCCCGCTATAAGAAGCTCAAGCAGCGCATATTCGTGCCCCGTAAGCTGTATAAGCGTACCGTTAAGTACGGCTGCACGCCTGCTTTGGGAAAGCTTTAGCGCATGAGATGCCGCATCATCCGATATCATCGCTCGCAGCTCTCCCGAGCGATAGGGCAGTTCTACCGCATCGGCTCTTTTCGTGCGCGATAGATTTATTGTACGGATTGGCAGCTTTACGTTCCAAGGTCCGCTGTCTAAATCGCATAGTATGACGTCGGTGTCCTCATCCGCAGTGTCGGTAATCTCTGCAATCTCACCGAGCTCAAACTCGGTCTTTCTGAAAAGATACTTATCGTTCGTGAGTAGTGCGATCTTCATAAGTTCTCCGAATTCTAATTTATTAGCGAAAATATTATACACCTATTTCTGCCCTTTGTCAACATGCTTTAATTGATTATGAAAACAATTTATGCAATACATAAGCAATCGGGAGCAATTTTTGCAATTTTGTTATTCCATCCGATAATGTATAATATAGTTGTAATAAATTTAAAGAAGGAGATATAAGCAAATGAACAACGATATGATGTCAGAGCTTTATTCTATTGGACTTATTCCCGTTATTAAAATTGAAAATCCCGATGATGCCGTTCCGCTTGCTAAAGCGTTGATCGACGGTGGACTTCCCGCAGCCGAGATTACTTTCAGAACAGCATGTGCAGCTGAGGCTATCAAAAACATTACCGAGGCTTATCCCGAGATGCTTGTAGGAGCGGGCACCGTTCTTACCACGGAGCAGGTCGATGCGGCTATTGCTGCCGGCTCGAAGTTCCTCGTTTCTCCCGGTCTCAATCCCAAGGTAACCGCTTATGCTCTTTCCAAGGGTATTCCCATGCTTCCCGGTTGCTCTAACCCCTCGGACGTTGAGGCAGCTCTTGAGCTTGGACTCAAGACGGTTAAGTTCTTCCCCGCAGAGGCAGCAGGCGGACTCAAAATGCTGAAAGCAATGTCGGCTCCCTACGGAAATCTTACCTTCATGCCCACAGGCGGCATCAGCGCAGATAATCTTCTTGAGTATCTCAAGTTCAACAAGATAGTTGCATGCGGCGGTTCCTTCATGGTAAAGGATGAGCTTGTTAAGGAGAAGAAATGGGATGAGATCACAGCTCTCACCAAGAATGCTGTTAAAACCATGCTCGGCCTTGAATTTGTACATATGGGAATTAACAGTGAAAACGCAGAAGAGGGAACAAAGGGTGCAAAGCTCTTTGAGCTCATGTTCGGTATGCCTCTTCGTGAAACGAGCAAATCCATCTTCGCAGGTGAAGCGTTTGAGTTCATGATGGGCAAGGGCCCAGGCAAGTGCGGTCACATTGCTATCCGTACAAACTTTGTAGACAGAGCAATGGCATATTTCAAGAGAATGGGCTTTGAGTTCGATGAGAGCAGCATCACCTATGATGCAAAAACAGGCAAGCCCAAGTTCGCTTACTTCAAGGATGAGGTTTGCGGCTTCGCTATTCACCTCGTACAGAAATAAGATAAATTAAAACCGACAGAAAAAGAGCAGGCACGTAAGGTTATTTAGTCTTGCGTGCTTGCTCTTTTTCTATTTTATATAATCACTCGGTGATATGCCGACGCGCCGCTTGAAGAAACGCGAGAAATAGTGAATTGACGAAAAGCCACACATTGCCGCAATGTCGCCTATTTTGTACGCGGAAAGTGCAAGCAGCTGCTTCGCAAGCTCTAACCGTCGGTCAAGCAGATCGTCCATCGGGCTTGTGCCGAAACATTCGCTCCACAGCGCGCAAAAGCGGCTGACAGAATATCCTGTGAGTGCTGCCATTTTCGCAAGAGACCATCGCTCACCGCAGTGAGTCAGCACGTATGAGCGTGCATCCTTGAATCGCGGCATATCAGGCACCTGCTCGTCTTTTACGTTCCTCGGAGTACGCTGCAAAACGGAAAGCATCCTGTAGATAGCATCAGAGATAAGGCGTTGCGAATGTTCATCCCTGACGGCTTCTTCCTTTAGTATATATTCGATAAGCAGACCTATGGAGTTGTGATCCTCAGGTGCGAGCAGAACGTCGAAGGGCAGCCTGCTCAGCTCCTCGTCCGCTTCGAAATATATCCAATCGTTAATGAACTGCTCGTTATCGGACAGAGGCCCGTGTATAACGGTAGAACCTTTTCTTTGCAATAAGCATTCTCCCGCCGCCCCCTCGATACGCTTGCCATCAATAATGCAGAAAAACGGAGTTTTGAAATGTAAAAGTACAAAGTGAGGGGAAGAGTCGTTTTTGTAAACGAAGCCCAAGGGATGCCCCGTATTCGCTCCGCAAAGATAGTTTTTAAACATATATACTCACCGCTTTCAGTAAGATAGTGCAAATGTTTTTTAATGATAGTAACATATTGCAACGACAAAGTCAACACTTTATTTTAAAATATAGTCAAAGCCGCAAAAAGCAGTGCTTTAAAAACAAATAAATTATGATCTGTAAAGGAGATTTGCCATGACACATGAAAACAAATTCGGTATGTTTATCCATTGGGGCATATACGCAGTGACAGGTGTGCAGGATCAGGTGTATGCGCGCATGGATTGGCCGCGTGAGAAGTACGAGGCGCTTATGCACAGCTTCAATCCCGTAAAGTACGATCCCGAGCAGTGGGTGCTTCTTGCTAAATCCGCAGGTATGAAATATATTTGCTTTACCACCAAGCATCACGACGGATTTTGTATGTGGGATACCAAGTACAGCGAGTATAAAATTACAAATACCCCTTACGGTAAGGATACGTTGAAAATGCTTGCCGATGCTTGCAGAAAGCACGGTATGCTGCTCTCCCTTTATTATTCCAATCCCGACTGGCATCATCCTTACGGATATAATCCCGCTTCAACACATCAGTGGAAGGCTGTGACCGAGAACGGTGTTAACATGGAGATATACCGTGAATACGTAAAAAATCAGGTTACCGAGCTTCTTACGAATTATGGCCCGATCTATACCTTCTATTGGGATATTCCCCCGAGAATAAAGGACCCCTCAATAAACGAGCTTGTGCGCTCTCTTCAGCCGGGCATATTTATAAACGACAGAGGCTTTGATACCGGAGACTTTTCGACCCCCGAGCGTGAATACCGCGCATCTGACGGGGGGCGCTTCACCAGAATGACCGAGGCTTGCAACTCCGTAGGAGAGCAGAGCTGGGGATACCGCAGCTGTGAGGACTTCTATTCTATTCGCCACCTTACGTCCGCTATCGATAAAATGATGGCACTGGGTGCGAGCTATCTTCTTAACGTCGGACCTGACGGTGAGGGCGTGGTTACGGAGGAATACGCATCACGCATACGCCTTATCGGAGATTGGTACAACCGTATGCAGGGCTGCCTTGAGTGTGCCGAGGGCGACGATTTCAATTACGGTATTCGCGCTAACAGCTATATAGCAACAAAGAAAAACGGAAAGACGTATCTTCATTTCTATGACGGTATTCGCTCATCATCCGTTGCTCTCGGTTTCTTCCCATCAATTCCCAAATCCGTGCGTTTACTTAACACGGGTGCTGAGCTTTCGGCAAAGGTGGAATTGCTTCCCGAGTATTTTTCGGACGGTCGCGCTATGCGTTATCTGCATATTACGGGTATTCCGATTGACGAGCTTTCAAGCGAAGCTATAGTTATAGAAATTGAATGGTAGGTGAGGGCAATGAAAAGATCAGAGATAAATGCAGCAATAAAATGGGCGGAGCAGCTTTGCAAAGAGCATAATATAACCCTCCCGGATTTTGCACGTTATGCTCCCGATGAGTCGATTTTTACAGATCCCAAGCGTGAAAATTTGCGGAAAACCATGCTCGGATGGGACGTTTCGGACTTCGGCTCAGGAGATTTTGAAAAGGTAGGCGCAGTGCTTTTCACCGTTCGTAACGGAAGCGTGTCCGAGCCGGGTGTAGGAACACCCTATGCCGAGAAATATATCTTTATGAAAGACGGATGCGAGCAGGAAATACCGCTCCATTATCACGTTGAAAAAACTGAGGATATAATCAACCGTGCAGGCGGAATATTCTGCTGCCAGCTTGCGGCTCAGGGTGATGACGGTAAACCGGATATGACTAAACCCGTGCGTGTTCTTCGTGACGGTGAGTATTACGATGCAGCCCCAGGTGAGATAATCGAGATAACCACAGGCAACAGCATTACGCTTCTGCCGGGTGTATATCACCGCTTCTTTGCAAAGGTGGGCGCAGGCGATCTCATTATAGGCGAGGTATCAAAAATAAATGATGATAATACCGATAACGTTTTTGCTGTTGTTCGTAACCGTTTTTGCAACGTTATTGAGGATGAGCCGAAATACAGATTGCTCGTAAACGAGTACGGGTGGTAACAAATCAATCAGGAGATAACCTTATGAAAAAATATCTTTTGCCGAGCAGCGGTAGCTTTTACAAGGCAAATCTTCACGTACATACCAAGATCTCCGACGGTGTAATAACTCCCGAAGAAGCTAAAGAGGGATATAAAAGCCACGGATATTCGGTGCTTGCATTTACAGACCATGAGGTGTTTGTACCGCAAAACGACTTGACGGATGATGAGTTTCTTGCCATAAACGCCGTAGAGCTTGCAATTAACGATAACTGGCCCGGTGGATTTAAATACAATAAATCCTTCCATCTCAATCTTTATGCGAAATCAAATGAGAAAACCGAATGTTGCGTTTGCACGGGTAAATCCATTTGGCTTGAGAATTCAAAGGCGTACGTATCCGAGCAAACAATGAATAATAAATACCGCAAATTCCACTCGGCGGAGGGAATAAACGATCTCATAAGGAGAGCGAATGAGGACGGATTTTTGGTTTGCTATAACCATCCGGTCTGGTCATTGCACGGTTATCCCGATTACGCAGAGCTTGAAGGTCTTTGGGGCATTGAAGTTTACAACACGGGTGCCGCTCGCGGCGGATACGTTGACACGACTCAACCCTTTGAAGATCTCTTAAATAAAGGTCAACGCCTTGTAGCGGTAGCTGCCGATGATGCGCATGCTCTGAACTCAAGCGCCTGGTGTGGGTGGACGATGATCAAAGCTGAAAGCCTTGACTATGACTGTATCATTTCGGCTCTTGAAAAGGGAGATTGCTATTCTTCGACAGGACCCGAGATAAAGGAGCTCTATATTGAGGACGGTGTAATACACATGACTACATCAGACGTCGTCTTTGTTCGCCTGATCTCGGATATACGCTTCGCTAAAACTCAGCACGGTACCGCTGATGCACCTGTAAACGAGATAAGCTTTGATATAAGCAGTTTGATTTCCGATGCGAAGAACGTCGACCAATGCCGCCGCCAATCTCCGTGGATACGCCTTGAGCTTTGCGACGCCTCGGGCAAGCATGCATGGACGCGCGCATATTTCATCGATGAGCTTGAATGAGCTTTCAACCTTTTATTGTCTAATTTGTATTTCATTCGTAAACCTAAGCTGTTTTGTTTACTTTCGGACTTTTTTCGGTCTTATCAAATGAGACAGCCTCATTTGTCGAAATCTTTTTTTGACTATTGTGTTAAATGTGAAAACTTTCGCGTACAAAATATTGCAATTTAAAAAAAGCTGTGGTAAAATATATTCGTATAGCTAGATATTTGACCCGAAAGGAACGCAACGGATATGAAAATAGATACCACGCACAACAAAATATTGAAAGAAACTCTCAGTGAGAGCTTTATTCGCGGAATAAATGAAGATCTGGTACCCAAGCTTTCCGTGCTTTTTGGCAGCTCCATGCTTGGAATACAGATGTACGAGGACTACCTCGGTGATGATTTCCTGAAAGACGGTTATCGTTATTATCCTCTTACGGTAGTTACGGAAAGCTCAAATATTACCTGCTGGATAAAGTGGGACGTTTCACGCGCTTCGGATTTTGAGGGCGGCAATCCGTATTGCTTTGTCGGTGATAATATCGAATTTATAATAGCGGATGACGTTCCGATAGCATTCGGTAACGCACTCTCGGGCAGAAGCACTTATTACTCAAACGGCTCTGTCAAGCTGAACGTATCGCTTGCCGCAAAGGACGTAATGTTGCTTCGCGGAAAGTATTCGCAAACCTTTGTGGACGAAATGGCAAGGCAGCTCACGCAAGCGATAGAGCGTGCGCTCGGTGTCAGCGGTCTTTCGGAAAGCAGTATCGAGCTTGACGTATTCTTTGCTCCGGACACGTATATGGAGCACACCTCCGAAAACGTTACGTACCGTAGGCTTCTGATGTCAGCCAAGGGCTGTGCACCGCGCGATTTCTGGGTAAAGTGGACAAGGCTTAATTCCGCTGTTGCCTATAGCCTTACCGATAACGTCACATCCGCGGACGTAGTGTTTGAGATAGGTGAGGATGTTCCGCATAAGATACGCGAAAAGGAATATCGTTTCCTCGTTTATTCAAACTCGGATAAATACAGAATGGCAATGGGCAGAAAAAATATTACCGAGTGGAGAGAATTGATAAAGCGTGCCGTAAAGCGAGGTGAGCTTGAAAAGAGCGCACTCGGATGTGAAACAGAGGAGCACGCTGCCGAGGTTTCGGACAAGCTTGCCGAAATATTGCAGAAATGTGGAGTTTCCGTGCCTGTTGTGAACGTGTCAAGCGATATTACCGATAACACCGCTGTGGCTGATGAGGCATTGCGCTCTGCCGTGCTTGGTAACAATGCGATAGCGTCCGATGAGGATTTTGAATTCGATACCGAATATCCGCAGGTCGAATTTGATATTGACGGCAAGAGCGATGAAGGCGCTGCCGATGCCTCCGTGGCAGAGACGGTTGCCGCCGCTCCCGTGTCGAACGACACCGTTATAAATGAAACTGCCCCGGATAGCAACGCAACAGACAATACCGTTACCGAGGAGCCCGTGATGCAGATGTTTGAGCAAAAGCCCGATATAAGTGCTGATACAAAGTCAAACAATAACGCGAATGCAGACAGCGCCCGGGACAGCACCGAGGATATACTCACGCTGATGCTTGAGATAGAAAAGCTTGAAGCAAAGCTTGCACAGGAGGCGGACAAGTATTCGCGCCTTGCCGAGGAAAAAGTGCTTGCCGATAAGAGACTTGACGTTGCTATCAATGCAAACAATGAACTCTCGTCAAAAAACGAGCAGCTTGTAGCAGAGATATCCGAGCTGAGGCGCATGAATTCAGAGCAGGAAAATGCAAAAAATGCCGCTCTTGCCGAGATGGCAGAGGCGAAAGACGAGCTTTTGCGCATGGAAGATGAAAAAGCGACCCTGCTCAGTGAGATCGACACTCTGAAAAGGCGGCTTGAAGCTACCGAGGAGGAGAGCAGGCGTAACGAGGAAAAGCTCCGCAATCAGCTTGAGCTTGAAGAAAAGGAAAGAGTGAGAGATAAGCTTTTGTTTGCCGAGGCTGCGCGCCTTGCAAGAGAGGAAAGCGAGCGACTTGCTAAAGAAAAAGCGGAAGCTGAAGCGCGTTCAAGAGAAGAAAGCGCAAGGCTTGAAGCTGAGCGAATGGCAGAGCTTGAGCGCAAAAGAGCCGAGGAAGAACGCCTTGCCGAGATACAGAGAATAGAAAACGAAATGCGCGAGCAGGCTCTTCGCCGTGAAAACGCCCTCGCACGTGCCAAGGAAATAAGGCTCCGCATGGAGAAAGAAGCACGTATGAGCACCGAGGCAAAGTACGGTGCCTTGCCCACTGCGACAGTGAGTATGTCCGACGGTGAGACGGGTAGTGATGAAAAAAGCTTTGCAGCCGATGATGAGCAGCTTGAGCCGGCTATAGATTTCTCAGTCGAGGATACGATAGTATACGATGCAGCACAGACCGTATCGGCTACGTCCATTACCGAGCAGACTCCCGTGAGCGATGCCGTGCCGACCGACGTGCCCGAAGCTAAAGAGGTTGACTCTGCCGTAGCAGAAGCACCGAAGAGCGCACCCGTGTCGCAAAAAGCGCCTGTATATACCTATACCTCAAAGATAGTACGGATGCTGTTCAGAACCGCAGTAGACGAGAGCGTTACGTCAAGAATACGTGAACTGATCGCTGAAGCAATAAAGAAATTAGGCAAGGAAAGAGTATATATAAAAATGAAAGCTACCGTGCCTGATAGCACAACGGTAATTCTCGATATTCTGCAAATTCCCGAAGAGGAAATACAGCTTCTTATTGATATAATCCATCACCTTGGAAACAGCAACATAGGAATTTACAAGGTAATAATGGAATAAGGCAACAATATACGTAAGTGACAAAGAGCGAACATACAAGATTTTCACGTCCTGCATGCTCGCTCTTTTTTTGATGTAAGCTTTTGATTTGTTTTGTAACCGTACTATTCTATTTTGAGATACAAATGCTGAAATATATGTTATCTCCGAGCTGCTCGCGCGTTGAGAGTGCCTTGAAGCCGAATTCCCGTAATATAGAGAGCGAGGATGCAAGAGCTTTTTCAAAGCTACCTATCCTCTCTGCGGAATTTGCTTCTGCAATTCGACTCCGAGCCTCCTTGTCAAGCATACAGTCTACCAGTATCTCGCACCTGGCAACGTTCATTTTTCCGACTTTGATCTTATCTATGGCTTCAAGCTGCGACTCTTCGTCTTTCAAACGTAGCAGTGTTCGCGCGTGCCTTTCCGAAAGAGCGGTTTCAACAATTTTTTTCTGAACCCTGTCCGTGAAATTCAGAAGCCTTAGCTTGTTCGCTATGTACGGTTGGCTAACACCGAGAACTGCGGCAAGCTTTGCCTGTGTCATATCCCTTACGGATAGCATTTTCCTTATCGCAATTGCTTCGTCAAACATATTCATGGCTTTTTCACATCCTTTTTTGCTTTATAGTACAGCAAAAGTCGGGAAATATCACTCGCAATATGTCAAACTGCGTAATTTGCGAAAAATATATTTTGTGCCGTATCCTTTATAAAGGTTTTTTGGATATTTGAGCGTAAACTCTCGGATAAAGTGTCGGAGTTTTTGATTTCTTCTCTATGATTATGAGAGGATGAACTGTTTCCTCGTCGTCATCCGCAAGCCTGACCTGATGCGTTGCCGATATTTTTCCGCCGAGTATAGCTATCGCTCGTTTTGCTTCAGTCAGCTCGAATTCCGCATTTTTTCCTTTCATAGCTATCATCTTACCCCCAAGCTTGACAAGAGGCAAGCAAAGCTCGGTAAGTATACGCATAGGGGCTACCGCCCTTGCCGTTACAACGTCAAAGCTCTCCCTCATCTCACCGCGCCCAACGTCCTCGGCACGGCCAGTGATCGCATTAACGTTAGTGAGCTCCAGCAGCTCTGCCGCCATGTTGACGTAGCCTATCCTTTTTGCCGTAGAATCTACACCAAGCACCGATACGTCGGGGCGCAATATAGCTATCGGAAGAGTAGGGAAGCCTGCACCGCAGCCGATATCTGCTATCCTTGCATTCTTCGGCAATATCTCGGCAAGAGCCGCACAGTCCGCATAATGATTGAGAATGATCTTGTTAGGCTCCTTTATTGCGGTAAGGTTGTATTTTTCGTTTTCTTCGAGCATAAGCTCGGTCAGCTTTAAGAATTTATCGGTCCTATCAATGCTCAGCATTGATGAAAGTCCGTTCCTCTTAAAAACCGAGGTTATCCGTGCTCTGAAATGATTTTCGTCAAGTTTCATATTAAACTCCATTCTGTCGCCTTTGGGCGACCGCACAAATGCTTAACGAAATTCTCGATACGTTATACGTCAAAATGGGATCGGGACCCATTTTGAGAGAATTTCATCGCGTGAATAACCTAATGTCAGGAATTGGTATGAGGTAACTTTCACGCTATTCTCCTGATTATTCTCTTGTCCGTAGCATATTGTAATTGTATCAAAGTCTTGCTGAATTGTCAAGCATTGTCGAAGCAAAAGCATTTTTATATTTGAGGATTGTCGCCTTGACATTTTTTTAACGAATTCATGAATTTTTTGATAAACACTATTGACTATCTTCTTTAAATATGATATCATAAATACGTATGTAAAAATATTTATCCTAAAGGAGAAATCAAAATGGCAGCTTACAACAAGAAAACAATCGAAGACGTAGAGGTAGCAGGCAAAACAGTGCTTGTCCGTTGCGACTTCAACGTTCCTATGAAAGACGGTGTTATCACCTCCGACAAGAGAATAGTCGGCGCGCTTCCTACGATCAAGTATCTTTTGGACGGTGGAGCAAAGGTTATTCTTTGTTCTCACATGGGTAAGCCTCACAGCATCTTCACAGAGGGCTTCGGACTTACAAAGAAAGAGAAAAAGGCAGTTGAGGCTCTTCCTGAGGCAGAAAGAGCACAGGCTACACAGGAATATCTTGAAAAGGCTCTTAAAAACGATAAAAAGAAGCTCACTCTTAAGCCCGTACAGGTAAGGCTCAACGAGCTGCTCGGTGCTGAAAAGGTAGCTTTCGCTGAGGACATTGTAGGCGAGGATGCTAAGGCTAAGATCGCTGCTCTCAAGGCAGGCGAGGCTGTTCTTATCGAGAACACGAGATTTGATGCTCGTGAGACAAAGAATGATCCCACTCTTGCAAAGGAGCTTGCTTCCTACGCTGATCTTTTCGTAAACGATGCATTCGGTGCAGCTCACAGAGCACACGCTTCCACAGCAGGTGTTGCTGACTATATTCCCGCAGTTTGCGGTTACCTCATCCAAAAAGAGATTTCTGTAATGGGTAAGGCTCTTTCCAATCCTGAGAGACCCTTCGTTGCTATCCTCGGTGGTGCTAAGGTAGCTGATAAGCTCAACGTTATTGACAATCTTCTCACCAAGGTTGACACTCTTATCATAGGTGGCGGTATGGCGTTCACGTTCCTCGCAGCTCAGGGCTACGGTATCGGCAACTCACTTCTTGACGATACAAAGCTTGACTACTGCCGTGAAATGATGGCAAAGGCAAAGGCTAACGGTGTTAACCTCCTTCTTCCCATAGATACAGCTGTTGCTGCATCCTTCCCCAATCCCATTGATGCTCCCGTTGACGTAGATTACGTTGATTCCGATGCTATTCCTGCTGACAAAGAGGGTCTTGATATCGGCCCTAAGACAGCTAAGCTCTTCGCAGATGCTGTTCTTTCCGCAAAGACCGTTGTTTGGAACGGACCTATGGGCGTATTTGAGAATCCCACTCTCGCAAAGGGTACCGTTGCTGTAGCAGAGGCTCTTGCAGATAGCTCCGCTATCACTATCGTAGGCGGCGGTGACTCCGCAGCAGCTTGCGAGCAGCTTGGATTTGCTGATAGAATTACTCATATATCCACAGGCGGCGGCGCATCTCTTGAATTCCTTGAGGGTAAGGATCTCCCCGGCGTTTCCTGCCTTCTCGATAAGTAATTTTGGCAATAATCTCCGTTTGGAGAGTTTGACGTAGCCTTCTAC